>JANYCM010000022.1 GCA_025360285.1 Sphingomonadales bacterium | reverse complement strand
GCCGTTGCCGAGGCTTTGGTGGCGACGCCGCCGCGCGTCGATGCCGTCGTCGTTGCCCGCCACACCGGCCAGCCCGACATCGTCTGGCGCGACCGCGATGTGTGGAGTCATGACCTGACCAATAAGGCGCTGGCCGAAATTCTCGCCGCCGCCGGTGTGGCCGATGAAAAGGCGCTTATGGCGTTGCCCGATGCCGATCTGGTGGCCGCCATCTGGAAGTCGGCGCCGGTGCTGGCAGTCGATGCCGAATATCCGATGTTCTTCATCTATACCTCGGGTTCAACCGGCAAGCCCAAGGGCGTTGTCCATGTCCATGGCGGCTATGCCGCCGGCATCGCCGAAACCATGAAGGTGGCGTTCGACGCGCGACCGGGCGACGTGCTGTATGTCGTCGCCGATCCGGGCTGGATCACCGGCCAAAGCTATATGATTTCCGCCCCGCTGCTGACGCGGGTAACGACGGTGCTCGGCGAAGGCGCGCCGGTGTTCCCGCATTCGGGGCGTTTTGCGGCGATGATCGAGCGCCACGGCGTGACGATCTTCAAGGCCGGCGTGACATTCCTGAAGGCGGTGATGTCCGATCCGCAGAATTTGAAGGACATCCAGGCCTATGATCTGAGCGGCCTGCGCGTCGCGACCTTCTGCGCAGAACCCTGCTCGCCGCCGGTGCAGGCGTTCGGGATGGAGAATATCACGCCGCAGTACATCAACAGCTATTGGGCGACCGAGCATGGCGGCATCGCCTGGACGCATTTCTATGGCAATGGCGATTTCCCGCTGGCCGCCGATGCCCGCACTTTCCCGCTGCCGTGGATTGTCGGCGATGTCTGGGTGGAAGACGAAGCCGGCGATGCAAAGGCCAGCGTCCTGCTGAATCGCGCCAAGGCCGATGGCGTCAACTGGCGCCGCGCCGATGTCGGTGAAAAGGGCGAGATCATCATTGCCGCGCCTTACCCCTATCTGGCGCGAACCGTCTGGGGTGACCCCGAGCATTTCACCGTTACCAACGGCAGTGTCGCTGCTGGCTGGAAGGGCGATGGCGAGCGTTGGGACAGCAATTACTGGCGGCGCTGGAAGGGTGTCTGGGCCTATACCCAGGGCGATTTCGCGGTTCGTCACGAGGACGAAGGTTTCTCGCTGCACGGCCGTTCGGATGATGTGATCAACGTTTCCGGCCACCGCATGGGCACCGAGGAAATCGAGGGCGCCATCCTGCGTGACAAGCAGCTCGATCCGGATTCGCCGCTCGGCAATGTGCTGGTGGTCGGCGCGCCGCACCGTGAAAAGGGCCTGACGCCGATCGCGTTCGTGACGGCATCGCCCGGCCAGACCCTGGGCCGCGACGATTTCCGCCGCCTGTCCGATCTGGTGCGCCAGGAAAAGGGTGCCGTGGCTGTGCCGGGTGACTTCATCCAAGTCAGTCAGTTCCCCGAAACCCGCAGCGGCAAATACATGCGCCGCATGGTCCGGGCGCTGGTCGAAGGCACTGAAGTTGGTGATGCGACGACGCTGCGCAATCCTGAAAGCCTTGATGAACTGCGCAAGGTCATCGGCGATTGGCAGCGCCGCCAGAGCCTGTCCGAAGACCAGCAGATCTTCGATCGCTACCGCTATTTCCGCATCCAGTATAATGATGTGGCGCCCGGCAAGAAGGTGGCGACGGTGTTCGTCACCAACCCGCCGGTCAATGCGCTCAACGAACGCGCCATCGATGAACTGGTCATCGTCGTTGAACATCTGTCGCGCCGCGATGATGTGGTGGCGGTGGTGTTCACCGGCGACGGCACGGCAAGCTTCGTTGCGGGCGCCGACATCCGCCAGTTCCTCGATGAAATCCACACGGTGGAAGAAGCCCGCGTCCTGCCGAACAATGCCCAATTGGCGTTCGCCAAGATCGAATCGATGGGCAAGCCGTGCGTTGCGGCCATCCAGGGCGTCGCCCTCGGCGGCGGCATGGAATTCGCGCTCGCCTGCCATTGGCGCGTCGCCGAAAGCCATGCGCGGTTCGGCCAGCCCGAAATCCGCCTGCGCCTGCTGCCAGGTTATGGCGGCACCCAGCGCCTGCCGCGCCTGCTCGCCGAAAAGCGCGGGCCGGAGGGTTTGCTCGATGCGCTGGAACTCATCCTGGGTGGCCGCAGCATCGATGGCGAGGCCGCGCTGGAGATCGGCCTGGTCGAAACCCTGGCCACCGGCGCCGATGACGCGCTCAGCCTTGCCCATGCTGCCGTCCGCGAATTCGTGCGCCACGGCGACAATTCGGCGCTGAGCAAGGCCTGGAAGGAACGCCGCAAGGCCGCCAAGGTCGCCTGGCAGCATCCGGCGCATGTCGATCTTGATGAGGCGCTGGCGGATGATTTCGTGCAGCGCATCCTCAAGCAACTGGCCTGGGCCGGCCGCGGCGAGGCCGGGGAGCGCGCCATTGATGCCATCCGCACCGGCTGGACCGCCGGCATGGCGGCGGGCTTGGAGCGCGAGGCGCAACTGTTCGCCGAAGCCGTTGTCGATCCGCAGGGCGGCAAGACCGGCATCAAGGAGTTCCTCGACAAGAAGAGTCCGCCGCTGCCGGTGCGCCGAAATGGCGTGTTCATCGACAGCGAGCATGAGGCCAAGGGCAAGCGCCTGGAAGCCGCGGGCGACCTGCTGCCCGTCGGCGCGCCGTTTTTTCCCGGCATCACCGCCATCCCGGGGCATCAATATGCCTTTGGCATTGCGCGCGATGCCGCCACCGGCAGCCCGCGCTTCGGCCAGCCGGCGACGCATGAGCGCGAACTGATCGTGCCGGTGCCGGCGCCGGAGCCGAATGAAGCGCTCATCTATCTGCTGACCAGCGAAGTCAATTTCAACGATATCTGGGCGTTGACCGGCATCCCCGTGTCGCCGTTCGATGGCCATGAGGAAGACTTTCAGACCACCGGGTCGGGTGGCCTGGCGCTGATCGCGGCGCTGGGTTCCGAAGCGCGCGGTGAAGGCCGGCTGAAGGTCGGCGATATGGTCGCGGTCTATTCGGGCACATCGGACCTGCTCAGCCCCGCCGCGGGCCGCGATCCGATGTTCGCTGATTTCAGCATCCAGGGCTATGAAACCAAGACTGGCAGCCACGCCCAGTTCCTGACCGTGCAAGCACCGCAGTTGCATTCGGTGCCCGGCGACCTGACGCTCGAACAGGCAGGCAGCTATATACTCAACCTCGGCACCATCGTGCGCTGCCTGTTCACGACACTCCAGATCGTCGGCGGCAAGACGATCTTCATCGAAGGTTCGGCGACCGGCACCGGCCTCGACGCGCTCAAATCGTCACGGGCAAGTGGGCTCAGCGTCACCGGCCTGGTATCCAGCCCGGCGCGCGCCGAATTCGTGGTGTTGAAGGGCGCCGTCGGCGCGATTGACCGCACCGATTCGCGCTTCGCGTCGCTCTACACCCCGGTCCCTGATGGTGCCGAGGCGTCGCGTGCCTGGGAAGCCGCCGGCGCGCCGCTTGTCGAGGAGTACAAGCGCCTCAACAACGGCAAGCTGGCGGACTATGCTGTCAGCCATGCCGGCGAAACCTCCTTCCCGCGCTCGTTCCAATTGCTTGCCGAAGGCGGCAAGCTGGCATTCTATGGCGCTTCCTCGGGCTATCACCTCAGCTTCATGGGCAAGCCCGGCGCCTCAACCGCCGAGGCCATGCTGCAAAAGGCCGGGGCGCGTGGCGGCGAAGCCATTCTGATCTTCTATGGCCCCAATTCAACGGCGCTTGCCGATGAGACGGGCTTGGAAATGATCGAGGCGGCGCGCGGTATCGGCGCGCGCACCGTTGTCGTCACCACAACCGATGGCCAGCGGGAATTCATCCTGTCGCTGGGTTTCGAAGACGCCGTCGCCGGGGTCGTCAGCCTTGAAGGCATCAAGCGGCGGGAAGGGGCGAATTTTGATTGGCCCGACACCATGCCGCGCCTGCCGGTCGCCCGCGCCGATATCGAGGCCTTCCGCGAGGCGGTCCGCGATTTCCAGGACAAGACGCTGAAGCCCTTTGGCAATGCCGTCGGCAAGTTGCTGCGGTCCCCCGACAATCCGCGCGGTGCGCCCGATATCGTGCTGGAACGCGCCGGCCAGGATACGCTCGGCGTCACCTCGGCGCTGGTCAAGCCGTTCACCGGCCGCATCGTTTATGCCGAGGACATGGCCGGGCAGCGCTATAATTTCTACGCCCCGCAGGTGTGGACGCGGCAGCGGCGCATCATCATGCCGACCGCCGAAATCCTCGGCACGCATCTGTGCAACGCCTATGAAGTGACGCGCATGAACGACATGGTTGCGGCCGGCCTGCTTGATGTCACTGAACCGACGGTGGTGCCCTGGGATGGCCTGCCCGAGGCGCACCAGTCGATGTGGGACAACCGCCATTCCGGTGCGACCTACATCGTCAACCATGCGCTGCCGGCCACCGGACTGCGCAGTCGTGAGGAATTGTTCGAAGCCTGGGCCGCCGCCCAAGTGATCGAAAACTGAAAGTAACACTGATGGCCAAGACCCTGACCACCGAACCGACACCCGTGACGGGCCGCCTGGCCGGCAAGGTGGCGCTGATCACCGGCGCCGCCGGCAATCTGGGCCAATCGATCGCCCTGCGTTACCTGGCCGAAGGTGCCACCGTGGTGTTTTCCGGGCGTGATCTGGCGCGCACCGATGCGGCGCGCGAAGCCGCTTGTACCGATGCCGGGGTGCCGGCGGATCGTGCCACCAGCGTGGTCATCGATGGCGCCGATGCCGAAAGCGTGCGCGCCGGCATTGCGGCGGTGGTCAAGCACCACGGCCGCATCGATGTGTTGGTCAACAATGCGGGTTCGGCGGGGCCGAAGCAGCCGCTTGAAAACCTGCCGCTCAGCCGTGCCGATCTGGAAGCCCTGCGAAAGGCCGGCAGCACCGACAGCGAAACCGTGGGGGACGCGGCGCGCAACATCATGGTGGTTGCCTGGAACATGGTCCGCGCCGCCGCCGCTTCGATGGGCGAAGGCGGGTCGATCATCAATGTTTCGACGATCTTCAGCCGTACCGAATATTATGCCCGCGCCGCCTATACCGTGCCCAAGGCCGCGATGAACGCCATGTCGCGCGAAATGGCGACCGAACTCGGCGGCAGGGGCATCCGCGTCAATCTGCTGTTCCCCGGCCCGATCGCCAGCGAACGCATTCGCAATGTCTTTGCCGCCATGGACAATCTGCGCGGTGATGAACCCGGCGCGACGGCCACCCATTTCTTTGACCTGATGGCGCTGGAACGCAGCGTCGATGGCGCTGCCAAGGCGAAAACCTTCCCGACGCCGGCCGATATTGCCAGTACCTGCGTGTTCCTGGGCTCGGACGAATCGGCGGCGTTCAGCGGCCATGATTTCGAAGTCACCCATGGCATGGCGGTGCGCCAGGAATCGCGCTCAACCTATCTGTCGCGGCCGACGATGCGCTCCATCGATGGCGCCGGATTGGGCGTGCTCGTATCGGCGGGGTCGCAAGTCGATGATGCCATCGCGCTGGCGCGGGTGCAGGCCGATTGCGGTGCCAACGTGCTGTTGGGCTTCCACAGCCGCGCCGCCGCCGATGATGCGACCGAAAAACTTGGCGATGCCGCGCGCATCCATGTCGCGCATTTCGATCGCCATGATCATGTCGTAATGGACAATGTGCTTGCCGATTTTACCGCGGCGCATGTGCCGCTCACCGGCGCGCTGATCCTGCCGACGCGGCCTGCCGGTTACTTCACCGGCTGGCTTGGTGAGGCCAGCGACGCCGCCGTCGAACGTTTTGTTGATGACGAACTGGAAGCCAATATTGCCGTGGCGCGCACGCTCAGCCGCTATTGGAAGCGCCATGACGGCCTGCTCCAGGACCCGCGCTTCGTCTTTGTGTCGAACGGCGATGATGGCGCCGGCAACCAATATGCCAATGTGCTGCGCGCTGCGCTGGAGGAATTGATCCGCGTCTGGCGTGATGAAAGCGCCGTTGATGCGGCGCACAGCCGGCGGGACAAGCCCGAATGGGGCAACCAGATCATCCGTTACACCAACAATGAACCCGAATGCCTGTCATTCGCGGCGGGGCAGGCGGCGCGCATCCTGCTGAAAGAGCGCAAGATCAAGCCGATCAACCTGTATCTGCCCGAAAGCATCGGCGATGCGACCGGCGCCAAACGCGCCATGGTCGGCACGTCCGAAAACATCACCGGGCTGCATCTGGGCAAGGTGGCGCTGATCACCGGTGGTTCGGCTGGCATAGGCGGCCAGGTGGCACGCCTGCTGGCGCTCGCCGGCGCCAAGGTGATGATGGTTGCCCGGCGCGAAAGCGAATTGGCGGCGGCGCGGGAGCGGATTGTCGGCGAACTCGAAGACATTGGTTTCTCGGGTGTCGAGCGCCGGGTCCGCACGCTGGCCGATATCGATGTCGCCGATGTCGCGAGCCTGAAGAAAGCTGTTGACGCGACGATCGCTGCCTTTGGCCGCATCGATTATCTTATCAACAATGCCGGGGTATCGGGGGCCGAGGAAATGGCCGTCGATATGGATGTGAAGGCGTGGCGCAATACCCAGGCGGCCAATCTCATCTCCAACTATGCGCTGATGCACATGGTCGTGCCGATGATGAAGAAGCAGGGCAGCGGCTATATCCTGAATGTTTCCAGCTATTTCGGCGGTGAGAAGTTTCTGGCGGTCAGCTATCCCAATCGCACCGACTATGCCGTTTCGAAATCCGGCCAGCGCGCCATGGTCGAATCGATGGCGCGGCACCTGGGGCCGGAAATCCAGATCAACGCCATTGCCCCCGGCCCCGTCGATGGTGACCGGTTGGCGGGGCTGGGCGGCAAGCCCGGCCTGTTCGAACGGCGCGGCCGGTTGATCCTGGAAAACAAGCGGCTGAATGCCGTTCATGCCGCCACCATCAAGGCGATCCGCCGCGGTGAAAAGGTCGAAGCGATCCTGTCACGCCTGGCGCGCAACGACACGGTGCAGTTGAGCCATGACAAGGCGGTGCCGGCCGAATTGCGCGAACTGGCGCTGGCATGTGCCCGTGAAGGCGATGAAAGCTGCTGCTGGGACCGCTATCTGCTGACCACGCCACTGGCCACCAAGCTGGTGCGGCGGCTGCGGTTGGGCGGCTATTTCCTCGGCACCGCCTGGGCGGCAAAGCCCGACAGCGACTGGTTGCTGCGTGTGCCGCCCGATGACCAGCCCTGGTTGCCGGCGGCGCAGATCGGCCGCGAAGCCGCCAAGGTGCGCAATGGCGTGCTGTCGCAGTTGCACCTCGGCAAGATGCCGACCGAAGGCGATGTGGCGCAGGCGACGGTATTCTTCCTCGCTGATCGTGCCGTTTCGGGCGAAACCTTCATGCCGTCGGGCGGCCTGAATGTGGAGCGTTCGACCACCGAGCGCGAATTGTTCGGCAGCCCGAAGCAGGAACGGCTTGATCAGATGGCCGGCAAGACGGTGTGGATGATCGGCGAACATCTGACCGACTATATCGCCGCCAGCGCCCAGGCGTTTCTCGCCACCGGCGTGGCGCGGGTGATCTTGTTCACCCGCAGCGCCGAAGGGGCGGCCACGCTTGCCGCCGCGATTGGCAACGCCGCGGCCGGCAAGCTGGAAACCCTGGTGGTCGGTGACGCCATCGAGGACGGTCTTGATACCGCGCTGACCAATTGGGGCTATCCGACGACGATCGTGTCATCGCCCTTCAAGCCCTTGCCCGATGCGCTGTTCGATGGCGATGCGCCGCTCGATGCCGCCGGCTTTGCCGATGTCGTTGAAACCAATCTGACACATCATTTCCGCGTTGCCCGCAAGGCGTCGCTGTTCGATGGCTGCCAGATCGTGCTGGTGTCCCCCGATGTGCCGATGGGGCAGGGCGGGGGCTCGGCCTTTGCCCTGGCCAATTTCGTCAAGACGACGCTGCACGCCTTTACCGCGACGATCGCCGTGGAGAATGAGCGCCTGGTCCATGATGTGCCGGTCAACCAGGTCAACCTCACCCGCCGCGTCCGATCGGAGGAACCGCGCAACCAGGCCGAGCATGACGAGGAAGTGAAGCGCTTCGCCCGCGCCGTGCTGCTGGCCGGCGCGCCGCTGCCCGATGCCGAAGATTCGCGCTATCGGGCGCGGGTGTATCGCGGGGTTTCAACGACGGTTTAGGGAGGGCGTTGGACTCTACGCCTTTTGCGGGTCGGGCAGGGAGATAATGCAGGTCAGGCCCGTGGCGGCCAGCGTGCGTTCGACGCTGCCGCCGGTTTCCAACGGCAGCACGCGATCGATGATCCGGCTGCCAAAGCCCGATGATGTGGCGGCGGGCACATTACTCTGCCCGGTCTCGCGCCATTCGATGTGCAGGCCCTGATCGGGCAACCGCCACCAGGTGATCGACAAATGCCCGTCGGCGCCGCTCAGCGCGCCATATTTGGCGGCGTTGGTCGCCAATTCATGCAGCGCCATGCCCAGTGCCTGGCCGACGCGGCTCGACAGGGTGCAATCGGGGCCGTTTATGCTGATCTGGCGCAGCGCCTCGCTGGCGAAGGGTTGCAATTCGCCATCGATCAGCGCGCGCAGGCCCAAAATCTCCCAACCGCCATTGACCAGCAATTCATGGGTGCGCGCCATGGCCGAAATGCGTGGTTCGAAATCGGCGAGAAAATCCTCGACATCATCGCTTTGCCGCGCGGTGTGCCGGGCGATCGCCGAAATCTTGGTCATCAAATTGCGGACCCGGTGATCATATTCGAGCGACAGCACATCGCGCATGCGTTCCGCTTCGACTTCGGCAGATACATCCTGGCCATGCTGAAGCACGCCGATCACCGCGCCATTGCCATCCCGCACCGGTGTATGGTGGACATCCCAATACAGGTCCTGCCGGCCCCGGCCGGGGCGTTCAATGGCAAACATGTTCCTTTTCAGGGTATTTTCCTCGCCCGCCAGCGCCAGCAGAAACGGCCTTTTCGTCGCTTCCTGGCGTTCGGGCCGGTCCGGAAAGGCGTCAAAGACATATTTGCCGAGCAATTCCGCCTCGGTGCGGCCGGTCATGGCGAGATAGGCCCGGTTCATCGCAACAAAGTGCAGATCCCTGTCAAGGACCATGAACGGCGTCGGCATCGATTGGAACAAGGCTTCGAAGTCGATCGCCAGCCGCCGCATCATGATCCCCCCCCGTTATGACGCGATCAGAAGCCGTGGCGGTCGCCATTGCAAGCACTTGCTGCCAAGTGGCCGAGTCGATCAGACGAGCAGTGGCCCATGGTTCAGCCGCGGCAGCACATGCCGGGCGAACAAATCGCATTCGGCGGCGTGCGGATAGCCGGACAGCACAAAGGCATCCATGCCCATCGCCTGATAGGCGTTGAGCTTGGCCAGCACCTGGTCGGGATCGCCAACGATGGCGGCGCCGCAGCCGGAGCGGGCGCGGCCGATGCCCGTCCACAGATTATCCTCGACATAGCCTTCATTGCCGGCGGCGGCGCGCAATTCGGCCTGGCGCTGGACCCCGACGCTTTGCGAATCCAGTGATCTGGCGCGGATCGCGTCGCCGGTGGCGGCATCGAGGTGCGACAGCAACCGGTCAGCGGCGGCGCGGGCCTCGGTTTCGGTCTCGCGAACCACGACATGGACGCGGTAGCCGAATTTCAACGTGCGGCCATGTGCGGCGGCGCGCGCCCGCATGTCATCAAGAATGGCCTGCACCGCCGGCATGGTATCGGGCCACATCAGGTAAACATCGGCGGCGCGCGCCGCGGCTTCACGGGCATCGGGGCTGAGCCCGCCGAAATACAGTGGCGGGCAGGTGCCGGTGACAGTGGTGACGCCGGGCGGATCGAGCGCCAGCTTGTAATGCTCGCCCTGGTGATCGAGCGGCTGGCCATTCAGGATGGTCTTCAGAATCTGCATTACCTCGACAGTGCGGGCATAGCGCGGCGCGCTGGCCAGCGTTTCGCCTGGCATGTCCGATGAGATGATGTTGATGGTCAGCCTGCTAACTTCGTTGCCGGCCCCGGCTTCGCCGGACCGGAGGCCAGAAATCTGATCCAGCGTCGCAATCTGCCGGGCCAGTTGCGGCGGCCAGGTTTCGCCGACGCGCACCGCGAGCAGCAGCCTGATCCGCCGGGTGATGGCGGCAATGGCGGCGGCAAAGGCGGTCGAATCGATACCAAGGGCATAGCCGCTAGGCAGCAGGATATTGTCGAACCCGCCGGTTTCGGCCGCCATGACGATATCGCGGCAATGTTCCCAACTGGATTTCAGTCGTGGATCGGGCGTGCCCAGAAATTCATAATCATCGTCGCACAGCGCCGAAAACCAGCTGACTTCGCATGACGAACTCTTCGGCTTCATGGCAGATTCTCCCCCAGCGAAGCGGTCAGCACGCCATACCATTCGGCGCGGGTGAAGCGCACCTTAAAGGCGTCGGCGCTTTCGGCGATGCGGGCCGGGTTTTGGCTGCCGACAATGGGAATGATGCCGGCCGGGTGCGTCATGATCCAGGCATAGGCGGCCGCCGCAATGCCGACGCCATATTTCTGGCCCTGCGCCATCAGCGCGGCTTTCACCGCGGCAATGCGGGCATCTTCCGCCACCCGGCGGCCGGGGCGCGGATCGCCATCGCCCAGCCGGCCCTGGCCGAGCGGCGACCAGGCCATCACGGCAACATTGTGTTTCATGGCGCGGTCGAGCGTGCCATCAAACAGCGGCGCGGTGGCCAGCGGCGAAAACTCCGGCTGGGTGGAAATAACACCCGATTTCAGATGCTTGGCGAGCGCGCCGGTCTGCGCCGGGGTGTGGTTGGAAACACCGATGGCGGCAATCTTGCCTTCGGCGACCAACGCATCGAGCGTTGCCGCGACGTCCGCCGGGTGGGTGAGCATGTCCGGCCGGTGGATCTGCCACAAATCGAGCCGTTCGACCCCCAGCCGGGTCAGGGAAGCCTCAACGGCGAAACGCAGATAAGCCGGTGACGAATCATAAGGCACACCCATGCGGATGCCGCCCTTTGACGCCAACACGATCTGGTCACGCAAGTCCGGTGCTTCGCCGAACACCTTGCCGAGCAGCAGTTCGGACGCGCCAAAGGCCTCGCCATTGTCCGGGCCATAAATATCGGCGGTATCGAAAAAGTTGATACCGGCGGCGAGCGCCGCCTCAACCAGCCCGCGAGCTGCCTTCACATCGTCGCCGCCGAAGCGCCACATGCCCCAGGCCATTGGCGACACCTGCAATGCGGACTTGCCCAAAGGGCGGGGTTCGGGGGAAAGGGCTATTTCATCCATGAAGAGTCCCATGCCCGGAGCGAACCCAAATGAAAAGCAGTGAAACCATCCGCTGGGGCATTGTCGGGTCGGGCATGATGGCGATGGAGCACATCGCCAATATCGCGCTGACGGACAATGCCGTGGTTACGGCGCTCGCCGATCCGGTGGCGGCCTCGCTCGATCGGGCGGCGGCGGCGGTTGGTACGGACGTGGCGCGCTTCGCCGATGCGGCGGCGCTGGCGGCATCGGGCCTGTGCGATGCCGTGGTCGTCGCCTCGCCGAATTTCACCCATGTCGATGTCCTGCCGCCTTTGTTCGATGCGCGGCTGCACATATTGTGCGAGAAGCCACTGGCGACGACGATCGCCGATGCCCGCGCCGTTGCCACCGCCGCTGCCGGCTATGACCGCATTTTCTGGACGGCGATGGAATATCGCTTCATGCCGCCGGTCGCCGAATTCGTGGCGCAAGTTCATGCCGGCCGCGCCGGGCGGTTGCAGATGCTGTCGATCCGCGAGCACCGCTTCCCCTTCCTGGTCAAGGTCGGCGACTGGAACCGCTTCTCGGTCAACAGCGGCGGCACAATGGTTGAAAAATGCTGCCATTTCTTTGACATGATGCGGCTGATCGTCGGTGCCGAACCGGTTCGGGTGTTCTGTTCGGGCGCCATGGACGTCAACCATCAGGACGAACGCTATGACGGCAAAAAGCCTGACATCATCGACAACAGCTTCACCACCGTGGACTTTGCCAATGGCGTGCGCGCCATGCTCGATCTGTGCATGTTCGCCGATGGCGCCGAACAGCAGGAAGAAATCGTCGCGGTCGGTGACCATGCGCGGCTCGATGTGCTGATCCCCGCCGGCGACATCGTGTTTTCGCCGCGCGTCGGTTTCCGCAATCCCAAGACGGTCAGCCGCGCCCATGTCGAAACCCCGGCGGCGGCGCTCCAGGCCGGCCAGCACCATGGCTCGACCTTCTTTCAGCACCAGGCCTTTGCGGCGGCGGTGCGCGGGCAGGGACCGGTGATCGTGTCTGCCGACGACGGCCTGCGCGCCGTCGCCATGGGCCTGGCCGCCGAAACCAGCGCCCGCGAACACCGGGTGGTGGCGATGAACGAATTGGGGCTTTAGCGCCAAAGACTGTTGCGCCGCCGCAACACTTGGGCGGCCTTCGCGCAAGCCGCATCTTGACGATGGACAAGAACGGCTTTCTTGCAAGGCGCAACGACGCTGGGGCAATGCCCAGTAACTTGGTGGCCATTAGCGCTGCCTGCGACCTTGGGAGACACCATGATCCGTTCGACGCTTCTCGGCACCGCCGCTCTGTTCGCTTTTGTTGCTGCCGCGCCAGCGCTGGCACAGGCCGCCCCGGCGCCGGCGACGGCCGCTGTCACCGACGAGCCCGCCGAAATCATCGTCACGGCGCAAAAGCGTTCGGAACGCCTGCAAAGCGTGCCGCTGGCAGTGACGGTGGTTTCGGGCGAGCGCCTGGCCGCCTCCGGTGCCGTCAACCTTGAAAACGCGCAATATCTTGTCCCGGCGCTCAACTTCCGCAAATCGGGTACGACGCTCAACCAGACGATCTACCTGCGCGGCGTCGGCACGGCGACCTTCTCGATCGCCGGCGAACCCTCGGTATCGACCGTGCTCGACGGCGTCGTGCTCAGCCGGTCGGGCGAAGCCTTTACCGATCTCGTCGACATCGAGCGCATCGAAGTGCTGCGCGGCCCGCAGGGCACGCTGTTCGGCAAGAACAGCTCGGCCGGCGTCATCAACATCGTGTCGAAGCGGCCGGGTGAAACGCTCGGTGGCTTTGCCGAAGGCGGCTATTATTTCGGCAATGGCAGCGAATATCGCGTCCGCGGCGGGCTCGATCTGCCGCTGTCCGATACCGTCAAATCACGCATCACCGCTTTTTACGGCAATTATGACGGCAACATCTTCAACGATGCGCCGGGCGTCAACAAGCGCGTCAATGGCTATGAACATTATGGCGTGCGCGGCATTGTCGAGGCCAAACCATCCGACAATGTCAAGCTGACGCTGATCGCCGACTGGCGCAAGGGCAATGACAATTGCTGCGCCGAAGTCATCGGCACGGCGCCGACCGGGCTTGGCGGGCTGGCGCTCGCCGGCATCAACTTCCAGGGCGACAAGACCCGCACCATCCGCCAGGACCTGATCACCCAGACCAAGGAAACCAGCTGGGGCGTGTCGCTGCAGGCCGATATCGACACCGATTATTTCACCGTCACTTCGATCACCGCCTATCGCCATTGGAACAACACTGAAATCCGCGATGGCGACTGGGTGGCCGCAGCCTATGCCGGCCTCAACCAGCTGCACGACAATGGTCCGCAGACCGACCACACGTTCAGCCAGGAATTCCGCCTGACGTCGCCGGCCGACCAGTTCTTCAGCTATGTGCTCGGCGCCTTTTATTCGAATGCCAAATCGGAACGCATCTTCACGCGCGCCGATATCATCTGCGGCGCTGCGCCGTCGCCGCTGGCGCTGCTCCCATGCAGCACGGTCGGCCTCGCCGGCACCACCATCGCCAGCGGCACCGCCGATTTCGGTTCGACCTTCCAGAACACCGCTGTGTTTGGCCAGGGCACAGCGCATTTCTCCGATCGCTTCCGCGGCATCATCGGCCTGCGCTACACGATGGATGAGCTGTCGGTGTTCCACAGCCGCGTCAGCACGGCGACACCCGGTGTTGTTGCCGGCATTCAGCCGAACTTCGACCAGGGCGTTTATAATTCGGCAACCGGCGCAGGCAATGGCAACCCGCTGTTGTCGAATGGCGTGCCGTTCCGCACGCATACGGCAAAGGACAATCTGTCGGGCAAGGTCGGCCTGCAGTTCGACATCGACAAGGACGTCATGGCCTATGGCACCTTCTCGCGGGGCTACAAGGGCCCGGCGTACAATGTCTTCTTCAACCTGACGGCGAGCGGCACCAATGTCATCGCCGCCGAAACCGCCACCAGCTATGAAATCGGCCTGAAGAATTCGCTGTTCGGCGGCAAGCTGATCCTCAACCTCGCCGGCTATTATGCCAAGTACAAGAACTTCCAGGCGAATAACCCCGATCTGGTTGCCGGGGTTGTTGTCACCCGCTTCACCAACGCCGGCGATGTGTCGACGCGTGGTGCTGAGCTTGACCTGTTATGGCGGCCGATCGCCGACCTCAACATCTCGGGCGGCGTTGCCTATACCGATGCCAAGGTTGACAGCTTCAATGCGCCTCCCGGTGCCACGGTCATCCCGGCCGGCACGCCGCTGGGCTATGCACCGAAGTGGAAGGGTTCGCTGGGCGCCGACTATCGCTGGCGCACATCGGGTCCGGTGGATTTCGTTTTCGCCGTTGATGCCTCGACCCAATCGAGCCAGCTGTCGCTGTTCGACCCCAGCCCGGTCATCCGCGCTGCCGGCACGATCAACGCCTATAGCCTCGTCAATCTCAACGTCGGGATCGTTCAGAGCGAAGACAAGTTCAAGCTTAGTTTCGTCGTCAAGAACCTATTCGACAAGAGCTTTGCGGCAGCGATCACCAATGGTGGTCCCGGCGGCGCCTATCGTTACCTGATCCCGCGCGAAGCCGATCGTTATTTTGGCATCACTGGCCGGGTCAACTTCTGATCCCAGGGAGGGTAACACCGGCCTGAGCAGGGGCGGCGGGGTCAAGCTTCCGCCGCCCTTTTTTGTACAACGGACGACAAGCCCTGTCCTACACAAACCAAAAAGGTTATGATCGCGTTCGACCAAAATGGCCTCGTCATGCTGGAACCAAGGTCAGCATGACGAGGTGTTTTGACCAACATGAAACCGCGTCCAACGCGCCCCTGACGCCGCTCTTTGACATTGATAAAATCGATTACTGCGGCGCCAAAATGCTGCGAGCTCGCCCGTTCAGGTGCGTGAATACCGCCGAAACAGGAAAATAAGGAAAATAACTCTGCCTTGGCACGACCCAGTGATCGATAAGATCGATTACTGACTCTAAGTATGGGCAGCGCGGATGACCGGCAGAAGCATGTGAATATAGGCCAGCGCCGCCAGATAGGCGACAGCGCATATGGCGAACATCGGCCAATAACCATGGCCGGCATCGAGCGACCAGCCCGCCAGTTCCAGCATGGCGCTGCCCGATATATTGCCGGCAATGGCGCCCATGGCGATGACGGTGGCGACCCGGCTGGTCGGCACGATATCGGCGGCGAGGCCGAAGATGTTGGTCGAAAAGCCTTGATGCGCGAACAGCGCCAAGCCGATCAACAGCGCCGCCGCCCAGGGATTGCCCGATTGCAGCGCCAGCGGCATCGGCAGGATCAGCAAGGCATAGAACAGCATCGACCGCTTGCGCGCCGCATTGATGCTGAGGCCGCGATCGAGCAGGCGCGGGAACAGCCAGCCCGATGACAGCGCCCCGGCGGCGGCGAGCAGATAGATCAGCACGATGGGATAGCCGAGACTGCCCTGCGCCATGCCGAACACCCGGTGGAAGAAGTCCGGCATCCAGAACAGCACGAACCACCAGACCAGATCGGTCAGTGCTTTGGCGCCGATAATTGTCCAGCTGCGCCGGTCACGCAGCAACGCCCCCCAATCGACGCTGCGGCGCGGACTGGCCACCGGAGCATCGACCGGCACCAGATGGCGGGTGCCGAACATCCAAGCGATGACCCAGGCAAAGCCCAAAACCCCGGTGACCAGAAACGCCGCCCGCCAGCCAAAGGCCAGCGCCAGCGGCGGGATCAGCAACGGGGTGATAATCGCGCCGATATTGGGCGCCGTATTGCCCAGGCCCAGCGCAAACGAGCGTTCCTTGAGCGGCAGATAGACCGCTGCCGTTTTGACCGATGCCGGTGTACCGACGGATTCGGCGGCCGCCAGCGCGGTTCGGGCAATAACGAACTGTTGCACGGTCGAGGCAAAGGCATGCGCCATACCAGCCAGGCTCCACAGCGCGACGCCAAGGCCCAGAGCAATGCGCACCCCGACGCGATCGACGAACCAGCCGACGAAGAGCAGGGCACTGGCGGCAGCAACCTGGAACACCGAACCGAGATGGGCAAAATCCCGCGAGGACCAGCCGAATTGGGCCTCCAGCGTCGGTTTCAACAGCGCCAGTACCTGGCGATCGACATAGTTGAGCGCGATGGCGACGAACAACAGCCCGATCAGCAGCCGCCGCCCGCCGGCGGTCATTTGTGCATCGCCCCCCATGAACATTCCCTTTGTTATGGGGCGACAGTGGCGGGGCAGGCGCCCCCAAGTCAATGGCGGTAATGGTGACCCCTACGGGAATCGAACCCGTGCTTCAGCCGTGAGAGGGCCGCGTCCTGACCGCTAGACGAAGGGGCCATGCGGGAGCCGGGCAATGCGCCCCGGCCCCGCCCAAGTCAAGCAGCGCGCGCCGGCCGGGCTTCGCGTTCGGCCTTCAACGCTTCGGCGATGAGGAAGGCCAGTTCCAGGCTCTGGCTGGCGTTGAGGCGCGGGTCGCACTGCGTCTGGTACCGGTCGGCGAGGCCTTCATCGGTGATGGCGATGGCGCCGCCGGTGCATTCGGTGACATTCTGGCCGGTCATTTCAACATGGATGCCGCCGGCGTGGCTGCCCTCGGCGCGGTGGACGGCAAAAACGCTTTTCACTTCGGCGAGAATGCGATCGAAGGGCCGCGTCTTCAGGCCGCCGGCGGCCTTGACGGTATTGCCGTGCATGGGGTCGCACGACCAGATGACGCGCTTGCCTTCACGGGTGACGGCGCGGATCAGACGCGGCAGATGCGCCTCCACTTTGTCATGGCCGAAGCGGGTGATCAGCGTCAGCCGGCCGGGGATGTTGCCGGGGTTGAGCGTGTCGATTAGACGGAGAAGATCATCGGGTTCGGTCGTCGGCCCGCACTTGAGGCCAAGCGGATTGCCGACGCCACGCAGGAATTCGACATGCGCGGAACCGGGGAAGCGGGTGCGATCACCGATCCACAGCATATGCGCCGAGGTGTCGTACCAATCGCCGGTCAGGCTGTCCTGCCGAGTCATCGCCTGTTCGTAACCCAGCAGCAGCGCTTCATGGCTGGTGAAAAAGCTGGTGCCCTTCAACTGCGGCACGGTTTCGGGCGAAATGCCGCATGCCGCCATGAAATCAAGCGCTTCGCCAATGCGGTCGGCCAGGGCGCGGTACTGGTCGGACCATAGCGAGCGGCCGGTGAAGTCCAGATTCCACTTATGCACCTGGTGCAGATTGGCATAGCCGCCGCTGGCAAAAGCGCGGAGCAGGTTGAGCGTCGCCGCCGATTGCATGTAACCGGTGCGCATGCGTTCTGGATCGGGGGTGCGCGCCTTGGCGGTAAAGGCGATGTCGTTGACATTGTCACCGCGATAGCTGGGCAGCGAGACGCCGTCCTGCTCCTCGAAATCGCCCGAGCGCGGCTTGGCATATTGGCCGGCCATCCGCCCGACCTTGATAACCGGCAGCTTCGACGCGAAGGTCAGCACCACCGCCATCTGGAGCAGGACGCGGAACGTGTCCCGGATGTTGTTGGGGTGGAAATCGGCAAAGCTTTCGGCGCAGTCACCACCCTGGAGCAGAAACGCCCGACCGGCTTCGACTTCTGCCAGGCTGGTGGTCAAGTCCCTGGCTTCGCCGGCAAAAACCAGCGGTGGGTAGGATTTGAGCTCGGCTTCGACGGCATTCAGCGCGGCGGCGTCGGGATAGGTCGGCAATTGCCGCGCCTCATGGGCGCGCCAGCTTGTCGGGGTCCAATGATGTGCCGTGGTCATAATGGCGTCCCTTTGCGCCATTGGGCCGGCGCTTTCAAGCGGCGCCGCCTATTTCATCAGCACAAGTTCTTCGCTCATCGTCGGGTGCAACGCCACCGTGTCATCGAATTGCGCCTTGGTCAGCCCGGCCTTGATGGCGATGGCGACGGCCTGGAGAATTTCGGGGGCGTCGGGGCCGATCATATGGGCGCCGACGACCTTGTCCGTCGCTTCGTCAACCACCAGCTTGTAGAGCGCGCGTTCGTTGCGGCCGGCCAGCACATTGCGCATGGGCCTGAAATCAGACGTGAAAATCTTGACGCTGCCCAAATTGTTGCGCGCCTGCGCCTCGGTCAGGCCGACGCTGCCCAGCGGCGGGTTGGAGAAGACAGCGCTGGGCACGGCGTTGTAATCGACCCGCCAGGGCTTGCCGCCAAACACGCTGTCGGCAAAGGCATGGCCTTCGCGGATGGCGATCGGGGTCAGCTGGATACGATCTGTAACATCGCCAACCGCATGAATATGCGGTACATTTGTGGCGGAATCGGCATCCACGCGGATGGCGCCGCGGTCATCGAGTTCGACGCCCGCCGCCGCGAGCCCCAGGCCTTCGACATTGGGGCGGCGACCGACGGCCCAGAGCAGCAGGTCGGCATCGATGGGATCGCCATCCTTGACGTGCAGCCGTACCCCGTCACCAGTCTTTTCAACATGATCCATGGCGCAATTGAACTTGAAATTCAGGCCCTTGGTCATCGAAATGGTCAGCAGGCGATCGCGCAGGGCGGGTTCCCAGCCGCGCAAGATGGTGTCGCCGCGGTTGATCAGCGTCACTTCGACGCCAAGTTCATGAAAAACCCCGGCAAATTCATTGGCGATATAGCCGCCACCGGCGATGATCAGGCGTTTCGGAAGTGCCTCCAGATGGAAAACCTCGTTCGAGGTGATGCCATGTTCGGCGCCGGGCAGCGTCGGCACCAGCGGCTGCGCCCCCGTGGCGATCAGGATGTGCTTTGCCGTCACCCGCTTGCCACCGACGTCCAGCGTGTGCGGGTCAAGGAACACCGCCCGCTCCGGATAGACGGTGACCTTGTGATTTTCCAGCGTATTCAGATAGATGCCATTAAGTCGGTCAACCTCCGCCAGCACATTGTCGCGTAGTGTCGCCCAATCAAAGGCCTTGCCTTCCAGCGTCCAGCCGAAGCGCCGGGCATCGACCAGATCCTCGGCGAAGTGCGCTCCATAGACCAGCAGCTTCTTGGGCACGCAGCCGCGGATGACACAGGTGCCGCCGACGCGAAACTCCTCCGCAACCGCCACATTGGCACCGTGGCCGGCGGCGATGCGGGCGGCGCGCACCCCGCCTGAACCGGCGCCGATAACAAACAGGTCATGGTCAAAGTCAGTCATGGCGGGACTTTCCGGGGCCGCCACCAGGGGATTTGCCCCCTGGGACGGGCTTTGCGCCGGTGAAATAGGGGTTGTGACGGGGCTTGGCCAAGTGATTTTCGCATTTGCCCCGTTCGCCGCCGCCGATTGCCGCAACTACCCGCCAGATTTCGCCCAATCCGCCACATCCCCGGCGATGCGATTGGCCGCCCGGTTGAGCGCGGCAGCGATCGCCGGCGGGCGCTGGTCACCGGCCGGTTCGGTCACTTCAAAGCGCCGCAGCGCCACCGGCGCGCCGCGGTTGCCGGGGGTGGCAAGTTGCGCATCATAGCGGATGCGCACCACCGCTGCGCCGCGCACATCCAGCCCGCATTCGCGCAAGGTGCCCGACAGGGTGCGCGCCGGCGAAGCGGCTGACTGGTGGGTGTCGATCACCGCCAGACCATGCGCCGCCAGTGTGTCGGCGAGCAGGCGCTGGAACTGCCGGTTGGGCTGTTCGGCCCATGTCGCGCCGACCAGATAGGTGATCTCGCTGTCGCTGGTCGTCACCGGCAGCCGCAGGGTCTGCAAGGCGCCGGGCACATCGGGCAGATCGACTCCGATGCTGTCGGTCAGCTTCGCCGGCCCGGCATAGGGCAAGGGCGCGGCGCTGGCCCGCAGCGTCAGCAGCGACACCGGCGGCTTGGCATTGCCGCCGATCTGCACCAGCGGGCCGCAGCCGGCGAGCAGCAACAAGGCCGTCAGGGCGACAAGGGTAATCGGCTGCCGCATCATTTGGCTTTCTCCGGCTTGGGCGGCGCATAATCGGGCAGTTTGCGGCCGCCGATGATCGCGCCGGCGGGGTCTTCATCAAATTTCGCCGCCACGGCCCCCAGCCGGCTGGTCAAATCGCGCAGATCGGCGACCAATTGCCCGGTTTCCGGAATGGTGCGGGTCGTCAGTGTTTCGATGCCCGGCCTGGCGGCGCTGGTCAGGTCATCGATGCGCGTCAGGCTGGTTTCGGCGGCCTTGATGGCGCGGCGCAGATCGGCGACCAGCGGCTTGCCATCGCTGTTGAGCAAATTATTGGCACTATCGGCCAGCGTGTCGACGCGCTGCAAGGTTGCCGTCGCGGCTTTCAATGTGTTGCGGGCTTCGGTTATCGTGTTGGCAATATCGGGCGACCGGTCGGCGAGGACGCCGGTGGTGCGGTCGATATTCTTCAAGATATGCCCGATGCTGTTACGGTTTTCGGGGTTGAGCAGCTCGGTCAGCCGGTCGGTCAGCTTTGAGACATTGTTGAGCAGTTCCGGCGCGCTGGCCAGCAATTGCCCCAATGCCCCGGCGCGCGGCGGGATCACGGGCACGCCATAGGGGCCAGGCTCGGTGATGCGCTCGGCACCCTGCATGGCGCCCGAAAGCTGGATCTGGCTGACCCCGGTAAAGCCAACGCCTTCCACGGCAGCGGTGGTGCCCTTCAGCACCGGCACATCTTCGGCAACGGTGATGCGCACGCGCACAAACTGCGGCGTATCGGGCAACAGCTTGATAGTTTCGATCTTGCCGACCGGCACGCCATTGAAGGCCACGGGCGATCCGATGGCGAGGCCGTTGATCGATTGCTTGAAGAAGATGTCGAAATGCTGATCGCTGGCGCCGGAAAAGCGCGCCAGCCACAACACCATGGCGAAGATGGCGATGGTCAGTGCGACGACGACGGCCCCGACAATGGCATAGTTGCTGCGCGTTTCCATCAGGCGGCCTTGCTCTTGGGGGTGGCGGCCCGGCCGCGCGGCCCGGCGAAATATTCCTTAACCCATGGGTGGTCGAACGTCAGAAGTTCCGGAATCGTTCCCACGGCGAGGACTTTTTTGTCGGCGAGCACCGCCACCCGGTCACAGATGGCGTGCAGCGTATCAAGGTCATGGGTGATCAGAAATACCGTCAACCCCAGGGTTTCCTTCAACACCTTGATCAGTTCATCAAAGGCGGCGGCCGAAATCGGATCAAGCCCCGCCGTCGGTTCATCCAGGAACAACAGCCGCGGATCGAGCGCCAGCGCTCGCGCCAGGCCGGCGCGCTTCTTCATGCCGCCCGACAATTCGGACGGGAATTTCGGCCCGGCTTCCACCGGCAGCCCGACCATGGCAACCTTGTAGCCGGCGAATTCATCCATCAGTTCCTGTGGCAGGCTGAGGAATTCGCGCATCGGCACTTCGATATTTTCAGCGACGGTGAGCGAGGAAAACAGCGCGCCTTCCTGGAACAGCACGCCCCAGCGGCGGCGCATATCCTTGGCGGCGGCGGCATCCAGATGGGCGACATCTTCGCCAAAAATGCTGATGCTGCCGGCGCGCGGCGTTTGCAGGCCGATGATCGATCGCATCAGCACCGATTTGCCGGTGCCCGAACCACCGACAACGCCGATGATTTCGCCGCGCCGCACGTCCAGGTCGAGCCCTTCATGAACCGTCTGGTCCCCAAAGCCATTGTCCAGCCCGCGGATGCGGATGACGACATCGGCATCATCGGGGAGCACCGGCGTCATCAGTTGAACCCCAGTGCCGAAAAGAACACCGCGAAAAAGGCATCCAGCACGATGACGACAAAGATCGATTCAACCACAGCGCGGGTGGTGCGGGCGCCGACCGATTCGGCATTGCCCGTCACCTGCATTCCCTGGAAACAGCCCATCATGGCGATGACGACGCCGAACACCGGCGCCTTGACCAGCCCGATGACGAAATCCGACAGCGGCACGACTTCCTGCAACCGCTGGACATAGCTGACCGGCGGAATATCCAGCGCCACCCAGACATACAGGCCGCCGCCCAGCACCGCCATGAAGGCGCCGTAAAAGCCCAACATCAGCAGCATCAGCCCCATGGCGAGGACGCGCGGCACCACCAGCACCTCGATCGGCGACATGCCGATGATTTCCATCGCGTCGATTTCCTGGTTGAGCTTCATCGATCCGATCTGCGCCGCAAACGCAGATGACGACCGCCCGGCGACCATGATGGCGGTCAGCAATATGCCCAGCTCGCGAAAGGTCGAACGGCCGATCAGGTTGACGACAAATACCTCGGCCCCGAATTGCCGCAACTGCACCGCCCCCTGCTGCGCCACCACCATGCCGACCAGGAACAGCAACAGCCCGACGATGCCCAGCGCGTTGACGCCGATTGATTCGCATTGGTGGATGAAGGCGTTCCAGCGCAGGGACCGCCGGCGGATGAGGGTCTGGCCCAGGACCACCAGCGTCTGGCCGAGAAAGGCGAGGAAATTGCCGATATTGTCGCTCGCCAGCACGACGGCGCCGCCGATGCGTTCCAGCCGGACAATGGCGGGGTTGCCGGCTGGCGGCCGCACCGCCATCGGCTTGTCATTGGTGGCGACCTCGGCGATCAGCCGCTTGGCATCGTCCGAGGCATTTTCCACCGTCGCCGGCACGCCGGCGGCGCTCCAATCGGTCACCAGGCGGTGCACCATCCAGGCACCGGCGGTATCGATGCGATCGACCGGTCCAAGATCGATGGCGAGCGTGCCGCCGCCCGGTGCAAGGGCGCGCAGCGGCCCGGCAATATCGCCGATATGCGCCATGGTCAGCCGGCCATGCAGGGTCAGCCGCCGGGCACCGCCGGTGCCGGCATCATCTTCGAAAAATACCGCGAGGGCGACGGTGTTCACAGTTCAAAGGTGCGGGATTGCAGCGCCGCCGGCAAGAGGCGATAGGCGAGGACGCGTTCCGGGGATCACATCGGCCCGGCGGGCGTTAACAGGAATTGGCGAAATCATTGCGGGGGTGAACGCGTGCAACGTGAATTGGCTTCATCATCGCGGCCGAACCGGAAAATTTATTCGCTCATCCTGGTGCTGCTGGTGGCACCGGCCATCGCCGGCTGTGTGGCCGCGATGCCATTGGCCGGCTTTGAGGCCGCCGGGCCGGCCATGCGACCCGACGTCTTTTTCGCCGGCCATACCGCCGGCTGGGGCGTGTTGACGACACGCGGCGGCCGCCCGGCGCGGCGCTTCACCGTGGCCGGGGAGGGCGCAATGCAGGCGGATGGGCGCTTTCGCCTGCAACAGACGGTCAGTTGGGGCGACGGCCACAGCGAGACGCGGCAATGGCTGATGACCGCCGATGGCCGCGGCGGTTATGCGGCAACGCTAAGCGATGCCGCCGGGCCGGTGCGCGGCGAAGTGCGCGGCAATGTCTTTCACCTGCGCTACCGCCTGCGATCCCCCGCTGTGATGATGGAGCAGTTTCTGTATCTGCAGGCCGATGGCCGCCATGTGCTCAACACGGCCACGGTAACGGCGCTGGGGGTGCCGGTGGCGCATCTGTCTGAAATGATCACCCGGACCGATGCGCCGTGACAATCAGCATCTATGACATGGACCGCACCATCACGCGGCGCGGCACCTGGACGCCGTGGTTGCTGTTCTGGGCGCGGCGGGAGGCGCCCTGGCGGTTGGTGCTGGCGCCGCTGCTCGGGCTTGCGCTGCTCGGCTATGCGCTGCGCTGGATCAACCGGGCGCAACTGAAGGAATGGGGCCACCGGCTGCTGATGGGCCGGCGCATCGCCCGGCCGCGGCTGGTGGCGGCGGCAGAGGCCTATGCGGCGCGGGTGATTGCCGACAATGTCTTTCCGGGCGCCATGGCGGCGATTGCGGCCGACCGTGATGCCGGGCGGCGGCTGGTGCTGGCGACGGCGTCAAATGAATATTATGTCGGGGCCATCGCGGCGCGGCTGGGCTTTGATGATGTCATCGCGACGCCGGCGCGCTGGGAGGCGGATTGGCTGCACCACCGGCTGGGCGGTGACAATGTCTATGGCGGGGCGAAATGTGCCCGCATCATCGCCTGGTTGCAGCATCATGCGATCGAGGAAGTGCCGTTTACCTTTTATTCGGACCATATTTCCGACCTGCCGCTGTTCGAACTGGCGGTGGATTCGGGCGGCGAAGCGGTGGCGGCCAATCCGTCGCCGGCGCTGCGCGCGCTGGCGGTGGCGCGCGGCTGGCGGATTGTCGAATGGGGCGTGCCGGTGCGATCGTTGTTTGAACGGGCGTGAGGTTCAGGCGGCCAAAAGTCGCCGGCGGCGCAGCGCTGCACCGGTCAGCCCGAAGCCGGTGATCAGCAGCGCCCAACTGGCGGGTTCGGGGACGAAACTGCCAAAGGTCGCGGGTTTGTAGCCGGAAATCTGCGCGGTGGTGAAGCGCACCGTCGGCTGGTCGATGGCGGACGGCCCCAGGTTCCAGCCGATGGCATCAAAGGCGGCGAGGTCGATGGCGCTGACGCTGAGTGCTTCGCATTTGCCGGCGGTGGGGTCCATCAGGCCGCGCGAGACGCTGGGCAACTGGCAGCTGCCGGCGACGCTGGTATATTTATTGTCCACCCAATGCGACGCCTGGCGGCCATTGCCATTATAGGCGCCGGTGGAAAATGCCGCCGAGCCGGTGCCCAAAGTCAGCGCCGTCTTGCCGCCATCGACCGAGAAATAAGGTGTGCCACCGACCGACCAATCAAGCACCGGCGCCGTGCCGGCAACCAGATTGGTCGGATCCTTGGCATAGCGGAACAGATCGAGCACCGAGCCAATGGCATAATCGTTGAGATTGAGGCTGCTGCCGGCGCCGGGCCCCTTGGCGCCAAAGCTGTCATAGGTATCAACGCCGCTGATGAAGCCCAGTGCGTGCCCGATCTCATGAGTGGCGATCCCGATGAAATCATAGCTGTTGGCGGCGATGCCATCGACGGGATTGAAATCAAAGCTGAATTTGCTTGAAAAAGTGATCGAGGCATCGGCGCCGGAAAAACCGGTATAGCCCAGGGCCTTGGCATTGGCGGTGGTGATCGCCAGCGATGTGTTGTTGGCGCTGTTGTCGGTATCATAGACTTTGATGGCGGTGTTGACGCCGGTCTTGGCCACCGTGTTGGCATAGCCCGAGGTAATTACCGACAGCCCGCCCGCGGCGCTCAGCTTGGGCAGATTGGCAACGGCCTTGGCATCGAGCGCCGAGGTGGCATCGAGCCTGAGCAGGCTTTCGACATTGGCGGTGTTGACGGCGACCAGATTGGTACCGGTCTGGCCGAGCACGCCGGTGGCCAGCGCCGCATAGCCGACATCGATGTTGATGGTGACATTGTCTGTGAGAACGCTGGCCCAGAAGCCGGCAGCCGCGGCAAAGCCATTGGCGACAGCACTGCCCGCGGCAACACCCCCGGCATTGTGCAGCACGATCGTGGCGGCGGACAGCGGGGTGGCGAGCGCCAGCACCGTGGTGGCCAATGCCAATGCGGATGTCTTCACGCCGATCCTCCCCCGAAGCCGAACGAGCCGGCCGGGGCGAC
>JANYCM010000017.1 GCA_025360285.1 Sphingomonadales bacterium | reverse complement strand
GGCGGGGGCGTTCTTGGGGGCGGGGGCACTGCACATGGCGCGACGCTCTAGGGCCAATGGCACGCGGCGAAAAGCCCCCGGCGTGACAAGCTGCACCCGACCCGGTAACCGGCAACACCATGCTGGCTGCCCCCGCCTTTGATATACGCTTCGGCCTCGACCGCCGTGTCACCCTGCCCGGCCGCTTTCCGCTGGCGTCCGGGCAGAGCCTTGCGGCGCTCGATATTGCCTATGAAACCTATGGCACGCTGGCGGCGGATGGCGGCAATGCCATATTGATCTGCCATGCGCTGACCATGGACCAATATGTCGCCGGCCGGAATCCCCGCACCGGCAAGCCCGGCTGGTGGCCGCGGCTGGTCGGGGCGGGGCAGCCGATTGATCCGGCGCGGCATTTCATCATCTGCGCCAATGTGCTGGGCGGATGCAGCGGCTCGTCCGGGCCGGGCAGTATCGACCCCGCTACCGGCGCGCGATACGCCATGGCTTTTCCGGTCATCACCATCCGCGACATGGTCAACGCGCAAGCGCGCCTGCTCGATCATCTCGGCGTCGGCGTCTTGCAGGCGGTGGTCGGCGGCTCGATGGGCGGGATGCAGGCGCTTGACTGGGCGGTGGCGCACCCCGATCGCGTGCGCAGCGTTGTCGCCATCGCCACCGCCGCGCGGCATTCGGCGCAGAACATCGCCTTTCACGAAGTTGGGCGGCAAGCGATCATGGCCGATCCGGCTTGGGCGGGCGGCGCTTATGGCGATGTGCCCCCGGCCGCCGGCCTCGCCGTGGCGCGCATGGCGGCGCACATCACCTATCTGTCTGAAGCCGGCCTGACCGAAAAATTCGGGCGCCGCTTGCAGGATCGCGAGGCGCTGGGCTTTGGCTTTGATGCCGAATTCCAGGTCGAATCCTATCTGCGCCACCAGGGCCTCAGCTTTGTCGAGCGCTTCGATGCCAATTCCTATCTCTATATCACCCGCGCCATGGATTATTTCGATCTGGCGGCGCCGCATGATGGCGTGCTGGCGCGGGCCTTTGCCGGCACGAAAACCCGCTTTGCGCTGGTCAGCTTCACCTCGGACTGGCTGTATCCGACCGCTGAATCGCGCCGCATCGTCCGGGCGCTCAATGCCGCCGGCGCGGCGGTGAGCTTTGTCGAACTGGAAAGCCCGTTCGGCCATGATGCGTTTCTGCTGGAGGCGCCCGAGATGTGCCGGGTGGTCGATGGGTTTTTGAGGGCAGGGGCATGACCCTCCGCGCCGATCTCGCTGCCATCGCCGCTGCCGTGCCGCCGGGTGCCCGTGTCCTTGATATCGGCTGCGGCGATGGCGCGCTGCTCGCCCATCTCCGCGATACCAAGGGTGTGGACGCGCGCGGCATCGATGTCAGCGCCGCCAATGTCGCGGGCGCCGTCGCCCGCGGGCTGTCGGTGGTGCAGGGCGACGCCGATGCCGACCTGCCGGATTATCCCGACGACAGTTTCGACATGGCGATTCTGTCCGACACGCTCCAGGCCATGCAGCGCCCGGCGGCGGTGCTCGATCAACTGGTGCGGATCGCGCGGCGGGCCGTCGTCAGCTTTCCCAATTTCGGCCATTGGCGGGTGCGCGGTTCGCTGGCCTTTGGCGGCCATATGCCGGTAACCAAATCGCTGCCGGTAAGCTGGCACGAAACCGCCAACATCCATTTCTGCACGATCGACGATTTTCGGGCGCTGGCGGCGGAAAAGCGCCTGCGCGTCGAAAGTGCCGCCTTCCTGTCGGGCGGCCGGCGACGCAGCGCGGCATTCGCCAATCTCCTCGCCGAACAGGCGGTGTTCGTGCTGGCGCGCTGAATGGCGATGGACCCGGAACTCGCACGCTTCCTGTGCGAGGAACTGGGCCATGGCGTCACCGCCGGCGGCCGCTGGACCTTCACCGGGCCCTTGTGGCTGTGGCGGGGCAAGGCCAAGGACGGCGCGCCGACCGCCACGGCCTGGCATTTCATCACCATCGACGGCGATGTCGCCGCCGCCATCCGCGCGGCAGCGCCGGGCCGCAGCGCCGCCTGGGGTTCGGTCTATGTCGAAGCGCGGATCGGCGCGACGCCCTGGAAAACCTCGGTGTTTCCCAGCAAGGATGTCGCCGGCTATCTGCTGCCGGTGAAGGCGGCGGTGCGCAAGACGGAGCGGCTCGTCGAGGGCGATAAAGTGACGGTGGAATTGACGGTCTAGGCCCCCGCACGCGGCGCATCACCACGCTTCCCGTTGTGTCACGCGACCTGCTAGAACGTGATCATGTTAGCTCGTCGGTTTCTCTGGGTCATCGCGATCCTCATCATGATCGTCATCGCCGCGGCCTTTGGCTATCGGTTGTTCGGCGAACAATTGCTGCGCGCCGCGCTGGTGCCGGGCACGGCTTTCACGTCGCCCCCCGCCAACAGCGCACCCGATTACCGCGACGCGAAAAACTGGCTGGCGCGGCCGGATTTCAAGACCGACCCGGCACGCTGGGCCCCCGCCGGCTATGCCGCCGCGCCGAAACCGGGGATCGCGGTCTTTTACGTGCTGCCCACCGCCGTGTTTGACCGCAGCCATTGGAACGCCGTGCCGGGTGATGCCGATACCGAGGCGCGGCTGGTGCAGTTTCTACGCAGCCAGGCCAGCGTCTTCAACGGCGTCGCCGCCATCTGGGCACCGCGCTATCGCCAGGCGACCTTTGGCGCCTTCCTGACCGACAAGCCCGAGGCGCAAATGGCCATCGATCTGGCCTATGGCGATGTCGTCGCCGCCTTTGACGAATTCATCGCGGCCCAGCCCGATGGCCGCCCGATCATCCTCGCCG
The DNA here is from genome assembly GCA_025360285.1 of Sphingomonadales bacterium. GTDB lineage: Bacteria > Pseudomonadota > Alphaproteobacteria > Sphingomonadales > Sphingomonadaceae > Sandarakinorhabdus. Next base: position 2,972 of record JANYCM010000017.1, on the reverse strand, counting down.
GGCACAGCCAGGGGTCGCTGCACCTGCTGCGGCTGCTCAAGGACCGTGTAGCGGGGACGAAGCTCGCCGCGCGTATCGTCGCCGTCTATGCGCCGGGCTGGCCGATCTCGCTGACCGCCGATCTGCCGGCATTGGGCCTGCCGGCCTGTGCCGGGCCGGACGCGACGGGCTGCATCCTGTCATGGCAAAGTTTCGCCCGGCCGGCCGATGCCAGCGCCATCCGGGCGCTGTTCGACAGGGGCAGGGGCTATACCGGTGAACCGCGCCGCGGCACCGCCATGCTGTGCAGCAATCCCTTGAGCGGCGACATGACAAAGGCGGCGGTGCCGGCGGCGCAGAACCTTGGCAGCCTCGTCCCCAATGAGGATTTTTCGGGCGGCAGCCTGGTTGCCAAGGGGCTCGGGGCGCAGTGCCTGCCCGCCGGGATCGTCGATATCGGCGAACCGCCCGGCGGTTTCACCCGCTTCGTGCTGCCCGGCAACAATTACCATGTCTATGATTATGCACTGTTCTGGGCCAATTTGCGCGCCGATGCCGAACGCCGCGCCGGGGCCTTTGGTGCGCCGGCGGCGACGCATGAGAGCCTCGATTGATCGCCGCCGGCGTTGCCGATTTCGCCGCCGCGCTGCCCGCCGGCGGCCGCCTGGCCGGGCTTGATGCCGGCACGAAGACGATAGGCCTCGCCACCTGCGACGCGCATTGGACGTTCGCGGCGCCGCACAGCACCATCGCGCGGACCAAATTCACCGTCGATCTCGCGCTGCTGCGCGCCTTCATCGCCCGCGAAGCCATTGCCGGGCTGGTGCTTGGCCTGCCGCTCAGCATGGACGGCAGCGATTCGCCGCGCACCCAATCGGTGCGGGCACTGGCGCGCAACCTGGTGGTGCTGGAAAAGCCGCTGCTGCTCTGGGACGAACGCTGGAGCACCCAGGCGGTGGAACGCGCCATGATCGCCGAGGATCTGTCACGCAAGACCCGCGCTGAACGTGTCGATCGGCTGGCGGCGGCCTATATCCTGCAAGGCGCGATCGATGCGCTGACCCGTAACCCCCTGGTCCGTAACCAATAGCCGCAGGCACGCGAATAGGGCTTGGCAAGCGCCATCGCCGCCCCGATCTTGGCACCAAAGAAAAACCGCTTGGGAAGGACCGACCATGACGACGACCCGCGACCTCAGCCCCGCCCAGATCGCCGTGCTGCGCGATCATGCCACCGAACGGCCGTTCACCAGCCCGCTGAACGACGAAAAACGCCCCGGCGATTTCCGCTGCGCCGGCTGCGGCACTTTGCTTTATGTGTCGGACACCAAATACAACAGCGGTTCGGGTTGGCCGAGCTTCTACGCTGCCGTCCCCGATGCGGTGGCGACCACCACCGATACCAGCCATGGCATGACCCGCACCGAAGTCCATTGCGCCACCTGCCAGGGCCATCTAGGCCATATCTTCCCCGACGGCCCGGCGCCGACCGGCACCCGCCACTGCATCAACGGCCTGGCGCTGGCGTTCGAACCCAGGGACTGATGGGGCTTGCCGTTGAGCCGGCCGCCCGCCATCGTGCCGGCATGCTGATCCTCGCCGCCCTGCTCGCCGCCGCCACCCCGGCACCCCTGCAACCCGATGCCATCGTCGCCGCCGCGCCGCCGGCGGCCTGGCGCGCCATCGCACCCGACAATCTCGTCATCATCGAAACCGCCGCGGGCACGATGACCCTCGAACTCGCGCCGGATTTCGCGCCGGCGCACGTCGCTGCCATCCGCGCGCTGGTCATGGCGGGCCGCTTCGACGGCGGCGCCATAACCCGCGTGCAGGACAATTATGTCGTGCAATGGGCCGCCCGCCCGGCCGAGGGCGCCACATCGGTTGGCCAGCCCCCCGATGTCCGGCCGCAGCATGTCCGCGCCCAGCCGCTGCCCGCCGAATATGAACGCCCCGCCAAGGGCCTGAAGATCACCCCGCTCGGCAGCCCCGATGCCTATGCCGAGGCGGGCTTCGCCAATGGTTGGCCGGTGGCGCGCGATCGCCGCACCGGCACTGCCTGGCTGGCGCATTGCTATGCCATGGTCGGCGTCGGCCGCGACATGCCGCCCGATAGCGGCGATGGCAGTGAACTCTACGCCGTCATCGGCCACGCCCCGCGCCATCTCGACCGCAACATCGCGCTCGTCGGCCGCATCATCGCGGGCATCGAACCCCATGCCGCCCTGCCGCGCGGCAGCGAGGCGCTGGGTTTCTACAAGACCCCCGCCGAACAAACCCCCCTCCGCCACGTCACTCTGGCCAGCAGCCTGCCCAGCCCGCCGCGCTGGCAGGTGATGGACACGGCCAGCGCCAGTTTCGCCGCCTACAAGACCGCCCGCGCCAACCGCACAGGCTTCTTCATCCGCCCCGCCGGTGCCACCGATCTGTGCAACGTCCGCGTCCCCGTCCGGCTCGCCCCCTGATGACGCCGATCATCAAGCTGTTGCGAGCCGAGGAATGGGCGGTCTTCCAGGCGGCGGGCGTGTTCGCCGGTTCGCCCGATGATATCCGCGATGGCTACATCCACATCTCCACCCCGGATCAGGTCGAAGCAACCGCCGCCAAATGGTTTGCCGGGGCCGATGGCCTGATGGCGCTGACGCTGGATGCCGACGCACTGGGCGAGGCACTGCGCTGGGAACCGGCGCGCGGCGGTGTGCTGTTTCCGCACCTCTATCGCCCGTTGCGGCTGGACGAGGTGGTGACGACGGCGGTGTTCGGGGCCGGGTGAGCCAAACCACGCCCTCCCCGCAGCTGGCAGGCGACGCGCAGTGTCAACGGAGGGAGTCGGCTCGTCCCTGCATCCCCCCTCGACAAGCCCGCCCCACCGCGCTTGACTGCCCCGCATGACCCCAGACCCCGCCAGCCGCGAAGATGTCCGTTATCTCGGGCGGCTGCTGGGCGATGTCATCCGCGCCAATGATGGCGCCGCGGTGTTCGATGCCATCGAAG
>JANYCM010000345.1 GCA_025360285.1 Sphingomonadales bacterium | reverse complement strand
CGCGGGCCGGCGCCGACTTTTCCATCCAAACAGTTCAACCGACCAAGGCCAGGCGCGGCGGATCGAGCGTTTCGGCGACCATCTGTTCGGCGCCGAAGCTTTTGGCGATTTTGGCGAGGGTTTCGTTGTCCAGCAGATAGTCACGCCCCAGCATGACCCGGGCTTCTCCGGCCACCATGCTCACTTTTGCCTGCAATTCACCCCGTCCCCTACCCTTCGCATCCGCCACCAGCCCCGCCAGCACCTGCGAATCCCCCGGTTTCGCCACCGTCACCACCAACCGGCCGCGGGTTCTTTTGGCCATGTCGGACAGCAACGTGACCCCGCGCATGGTGATGCGCGGCACCTCCTCCCCCTCCCGCCAATTAAGCTCGGCCTGGACGAGAACCGCGGGCGTATCCTTGGCGATGGCCTCCAGCCGACCTTGCGTTTCCTCATCGAAACAGCTCGCCACATATTGCCCCGAAACATCGGACAAATTGATGACAAGATAGCGATTTCCCTTGCCGGTCTGCGGGGTGCGCCAGCGGATTTCCTCGATCAAGCCGGCCATCACCACGCCCTTCCGGCCGCCGCCCACCGGCGCTGGCAAGGCCGCCACTTCGGCAAAGCTCCGCGCCCCTTGGGCATCGAGGACCGGCCGCCAGGCTTCTGCGGGATGACCTGAGAAATAGAAGCCAAACGCTTCTTTTTCCTGGGCCATTTTTTCCGCCATGGTCCAATTGGCATTTGGCACCAGCATCGCCAGGCCCTGATCCGTCGCTTCCCCGAACAATGCCGTCTGCGCCGATGTCCGCGCCTCGCTCGCGGCCTGTGCCGTCCCCAGCATCGCCTCGGCCAACAGATAGACGCCGGCGCGATTCGCCTCGATGGCATCAAAGCAACCAGCGGCGATCAAGCTCTCCAACTGGCGCTTGTTGAGCAACCGCGGATCGACGCGCTTGGCAAACTCCGCCACCCCCGTAAAGCCGGCACCGCGGCTGGCGACGACATCACCCATGGCCTTTTCGCCGACATTTTTCAACGCCGCCAAGGCATAACGGACAGCATTGTCCTCTACCGAAAAATCCGCCTGAGAGGCATTGATGCACGGCGGCAAGATCGCCACGCCGCAGCGCCGGGCGTCCTCGGTAAACGCCGCCAGCCGATCGGTGTTGGTGATGTCATACGCCATGGAAGCGGCAAAGAATTCAACGGGATGATGCGCCTTCAACCACGCTGTCTGAAAGCTGACCAGCGCATAGGCGGCAGCGTGCGACTTGTTGAAACCATAGTTAGCGAACTTCAGCACCAGGTCGAAAATGGCGCTGGCAGTGTCCTTGGCGATGCCATTGGCGGCCGCACCCTCGGCAAAACGTTCCTTCTGCGCCACCATTTCGGCATGGATCTTCTTGCCCATGGCGCGCCGCAACAGATCAGCCTCGCCCAGACTATAGCCCGCCAGCGTCCGGGCGATCTGCATCACCTGTTCCTGATAGACGATGATGCCATAGGTTTCGCGTAGGATGGGTTCCATCAACGGATGGAGCAATTCCACCGCCTCGCGCTTGTGCTTCCGGTTGGCAAAGCTCGGGATATTGTCCATCGGCCCAGGCCGGTAGAGCGCACCCAGCGCGACGATATCGGCAAAGCAATCGGGCCGCACCTGACCCAGCGCCCGCCGCATGCCTTCCGATTCAAACTGGAACACCCCGACCGTATCGGCGCGCGCCAGCAGCGCATAAACATCCGGATCATCGAGCGGCAGGCCCAGCCAATCGACAATCACACCGCGATCGGCGAGCAATTTGGCGGCACGATCAAGCACCGACAGGGTTTTCAGCCCCAGAAAGTCAAACTTCACCAGCCCGGCTTTCTCCACCGCCTTCATTTCGAACTGCGTCACCGGCATGTCGGACCGCGGATCGCGGTACAGCGGCACCAGTTGCGACAGGGGTCGGTCGCCGATCACCACACCTGCGGCATGGGTTGAACTATGCCGCGGAAGCCCTTCTAATTGCAAGGCAATCTCGATAAGCCGCTTGACCTTGGAATCACGGTCGCGTTCGGCAATGAACTCGGGTAGGCCGGGATAACGCCGGCACCTTGTCCTTGCCCTGCCCCAGCGTCCGCGCCAGCGTCCAGGGATCGGTCGGATGGTTCGGTATCAGCTTCGACAGTCGATCGGTCTGGCCATAGGGCATCTGCAGCACCCGCCCAACGTCCTTCAGCACGGCGCGCGCCTTCATCTTTCCAAAGGTGATGATCTGCGCCACCTGCGCCGAACCATAGCGCTGCTGAACGTAATGAATGACTTCGGTGCGGCGGGTTTCGCAGAAATCGATATCGAAATCCGGCATCGAAACGCGATCGGGATTGAGAAAGCGTTCGAACAGCAATCCATGTTCCAGCGGATCAAGATCGGTGATGGTCAAAGCCCAGGCCACCACCGATCCGGCGCCAGACCCGCGCCCTGGCCCCACCGGAATCCCCTGCCCCTTCGCCCATTGGATGAAATCGGCAACGATGAGGAAATAGCCGGCAAAGCCCATGGTGCTGATGACGCCGAGTTCGAACGCCAGCCGGTCTCGATAGGGCGCGGCAGCGTCCTCTGCGATACGCAGCGCCGCCAGCCGGCGCTCAAGTCCGGCTTCCGCCGCAGCAACCAGCGCCGGGTCTTCGGAGGCGCCATCGCCCGCCATGCGTGGCAATATCGGCGCCCGCGCCGGCGCCGCAATGGCGCAGCGCTGGGCAATCACCAGCGTATTGGCAACCGCCTCGGGCAAATCGGCAAAGGCCACCCGCATCTCGGCGGCGCTTTTCAAGCGATGTTCGGGGTTCGATTTGCGCCGGTCCTGAGCATCGACATAGGCCGAATCGGCGATGCACAGCAACGCATCATGCGCCTGGTGCATCGGCGCATCGCGGAACTTCACCGGGTTGGTGGCGACGATCGGCAGCTCCCGCGCCATGGCAAGCTCGATCAGCACGGTCTCGGCGCGGGTTTCGATGGGATCGCCGCAGCGGCTGATCTCGATATACAGTCGGCCCGGAAACAGCGCCGTCAGCGTATCGGCATAGGGCTCCGCAAGCTGCCCATCGGCCAACAACCGCGCCAAGGCCCCATCTGCACCTGCGGTCAGGCACAACAGCCCGGCAGTGCGACCGTCAAAGTCCGTCAGCTTCAGATGCGGCTCGTCACTTGTATCGACACCCAGATGCGCCTGGCTGACCAGCCCGATGAGATTGCCATAACCCGCCTCATTTTGCGCAAACAGCACCAGCCAGTCATAAATCGGCCGCGTCAGCGCCGTGCGCGACCCCGGCCGTTCGATCGCGACCATGGCACCGATGATCGGCTGCACGCCGGCATCCTTGGCGGCGGCCGAAAAATCCATCGCAGCGAACATGTTACCACGATCGGCAAGGCCGGCCGCCGGAAAACCGGCCTGGCGGCAGGCCTTGGCAAGGTCCTCGGGCTGAATCGCGCCTTCCAGCATGGAATAGGCAGATTGGAGGCGGAGGTGCACGAATGCGGCGTTGGGCATAACGCGATGATGGGGCCTGGAACCGCTTTCGCAAAGCACCGGCTGCGAGTTATCCACCGGAGATTGCCGGTCGCTACACGACCGCCAACCGCCCCTCGTGCAGCGTCACCACCCGGTCCATCGCCCGCGCCAGCGCCACATTGTGGGTCGCGACCAGCGCGGCCGATCCCTGCCCGCGGACAAGTGCCAGAAATTCGGCAAGAACTTTTGCGGCCGTCGCTTCATCCAGATTGCCGGTCGGCTCGTCAGCGAGCACCAGCACGGGCTTGTTGGCCAGTGCCCGCGCCACCGCCACTCGCTGCTGTTCACCCCCCGAAAGCTGTGACGGGCGATGCGTCAGCCGCTCACCCAGCCCCAGCGCTATCAGCAGTTCATCGGCGCGCGCTGCCGATTCGCGGCTGCCATGCCCCGCCACCAGCCCGGCGAGTTGCACATTCTCGCGCGCACTGAAATCCGGCAGCAGATGATGAAACTGATAGACGAAGCCCAACCGGTCGCGCCGCACCCGCGTCCGCCCGGCATTATCGAGCGCCTCGACGCGCTCGCCGGCGATGCTGATCCGGCCCTGGAAACCACCTTCTAGCAGGCCAACCGCCTGCAACAGCGTCGATTTGCCGGAACCCGAAGGCCCGAGCAGCGCAACGATCTCGCCGGCATTGACCGCCAGATCGACGCCGCGCAACACTTCGATTGTCGCCGAGCCTTGCGTGAAGCTGCGCCGCAAATCCTCGACCTTCAGGACCGCGTCACTCATAGCGCAGCACCTGCACCGGATCAGTGCTCGCCGCCTTCCACGCCGGATAGAGTGTCGCCAGGAACGACAGCAGCAGCGCCAAAGCGACAATGCCGACAACCTCCAGCGGATCGGTCTTCGACGGCAAATCAGTCAGATAGCGCACCGATGGATCCCACAAATTGGTCCCCGTCAACTTGCCAACCACTGCGACGATGTTGGCGCGGAAATACAGCAGCGAAAACCCCAGCACGCAGCCCAGTGCAATCCCCAGACCGCCGATCAATGTGCCGACGGTCATGAACACCCGCATGAGCGCGATGCGGCTGGCACCCATTGTCCGCAAAATGGCGATGTCGCGGGTCTTGGCGCGCACCAGCATGATCAGCGACGACAATATGTTGAAGACAGCGACCAGGATGATGATCGACAGCACCCAGAACATCACCGTGCGTTCGACGACCAGCGCCGAAAACAGCGCCGAATTGGTTGATTTCCAGTCATTCACCACCGCCTGGCCGGCAATCCGCGGCACGATCGGCGCCAATATCTGCCCGACGCGGTCAGGGTCATCGGTCACAATCTCGACCATGCCGACAGCGTCGCCAAGTCGCAACAACGTCTGCGCATCTGCCATCGGCATGACGACAAAGGCCTTGTCATAATCATAGATGCCGACTTC
>JANYCM010000333.1 GCA_025360285.1 Sphingomonadales bacterium | reverse complement strand
AGCGCCATCGCCGGCAGCCGGCTGATCGGCGTCGTGATGCCGAAACGCCGCGCCATGTCGGCGACGGTATCGAACCCGGTGCGCGCCGCCAGTTCGACAGCGACGGTATTGATTGACAGCGCAAAGGCGTCACGCACGCTGACCGCTCCCAGAAAGCGCCCATTGCTGTTCTTGGGTGACCAATTGCCGATGGTGACGGGCTTGTCCTCCATCATGTCATCGGGGCTGACCCCGGCTTCTATGGCGGCGGCATACACGAAGAATTTGAATGCTGATCCTGGTTGCCGGCGGGCGGCGACGGCGCGGTTGTAGTTGGATTTCACATAGTCATTGCCGCCGACCATGGCCTTGACGGCACCATCGCGCGCCAGCGCCACCAGCGCCGCCTGGGCACCTGCCGGGCTTTCAGCGGCCAATGCCGCCTCGGCATAGCGCTGGCCGACCGGATCGAGTGTTGTCGTCACCTGCAAGGGTTCCACCGCCTCGTCGGTCAGGTTTTCGACCTGCGCCAGCACCCAATCAGTAAAATAGCGTACGCCGGCGGTGCGTTCCTGCGGTGCGAAGTTCAATGTCGCCATATCGGCGGTTGCCGCTTCGCCGGGCGTCACCGCGCCCGAATCGACCATGGTGGCGATGACGGTGGCGGCCCGCGACCGCGCCGCCACGGCATCGGCCGACGGCGCATAGCGCGACGGCGCCTTGACCAGCCCGGCAATGACGGCGGCTTCTTCCAGGCTCAGCGTCGTCGCCGAATGGCCGAAGAATTTGCGGCTGGCGGCATCGATGCCATAGGCGCCGCCGCCGAAATACACCCGGTTGAGATAGAGTTCGAGCAGCGCTTCCTTGGTGAATTTGCGCTCAAGCGCCAGCGCCAGGATCATTTCGCGGCCCTTGCGGGCGAACGTCTTGTTGCTGGTCAGAAAGACATTGCGCGCCAGCTGCTGGGTGATCGTCGAGGCACCCTGGACGCTATGCCCGGCGCGCAGATTGACGAAAAACGCCCGGCCGACGCCCAGCGGATCGACGCCCGGATGCATCCAGAAGCGCCGGTCCTCCACCGCGATCATCGCCCCGGTCATCGTCTTGGGGATGCGGGCATAGGCCAGCCATTCGCCGTAGCTGGGACCCAGCGACACCAGCACGCTGTTGTCGGCCCCGCGGATTTCCACCGATTGGCCATTGGGTGACCGCATCAGCGCATCGAAATCAGGCAGGGAATTATAGGCAATCGCGACTGCCACCGCCAGCGCCAGGGTGCCGGCCAGCCCGGCGATCAGCCCGGCCTTCACCAGCCAGGCAAAGAAGCGCTTGAAGGGACCCAAGGGGGCAGTCGTCCGGCGGGAAGGGGGAGGGGCCACGGCGGCGGCAGATAGGCGGCAATGGGGCCGGTTACAAGGGCAGCTTGTCGCAGCGTTTCAACCACACGCCCCGCAACCAGGGTCCCTGGGCAGGCGCACCGACCGCAGCCGCGCGCCCAGCGCATCATAAAGCAGCAGCCGCCCGGCCAGTGGATCGCCAAAGCCGGTGATGGCGCGCAACGCCTCCAGCGCTAGCATCGACCCGATGATGCCGGTCAGCGCGCCGAGCACGCCGGTTTCGGCACAGCTTTGTTCGGGGCGATCGGCGGCGGCACCGACCAGGCATTGGTAACAGGGCTGATCGGGCAGATGCCCGGCGAACAGCGCGATCTGGCCATCGAACGGTCCGACAGCACCCGACAGCAGCGGAATGCCCAGCGCGATGGCAGCAGTGTTGACCGCCAGCCGCGTCGCGAAACTGTCGCAGCCATCGATGATCAGGCTGTGTCCGGCGAGCAGGCTGGCGGCATTGTCCGCCGTCAGCCGCATCGCCACCGGTGTCACCACGACATGCGGGTTGAGCGCCACCAGCTGTTCGGCGGCAACCGCTACCTTGGGCCGGCCAATGGCGGCGGTGGTGAACAGTGTCTGGCGCTGCAGATTGCTCAGCGCCACATCATCGTCATCGATGATCGTGATCGCACCGACGCCGGCGGCGGCGAGATATTGCAGGCAGGGGCTGCCCAGCCCGCCGGCACCGATGACGGCGATGTTGGCGGCCTTGATGAGCGTCTGGCCGCGCCCGCCGATCTCGCGCAGCACGAGGTGCCGGGCATAGCGGTCGAGTTCGGCGTCCGAAAAACTCACGCCCCAGTCGAACCAAAGCCGCCGCTGCCGCGCGCCGTGTCATCGAGGCTGGCCACCGTCACCAGAGCGGCCCGGGTGACGGCGGCGGGCACCAGCTGGCAGATACGCATGCCGCGCTCGATCGTAAAGGCTTCGTCGCCCAGGTTGATCAGCAGCGCCTTGACCTCACCGCGATAATCGCTGTCGATCGTGCCCGGCGCATTGGGCACCGACAGGCCATGCTTCAGCGCCAGCCCCGATCGCGGCCGCACCTGCACCTCATAGCCCGGCGGGATCGCCATGGCGAAACCCAGCGGCACGGCAAAGCGCGCGCCCGGCGCCATCACGACGGTTTCCGTTACAGCCGCCACCGCATCAAGGCCGGCGGCCCCATCGGTCGCATAGGCCGGCAGCGGCAGGCCCTCGCCGTGCGGCAGGACGGTGATGGCAATGTCGATATCAAAGCGCATCGGCGATCCTTTGCACCAGCCGCGCCGCGACCTCGGCCTTGCTCGCCGCGCCCCAATCCTCGGCACCGGCGGCGCTGACCAGATGCACATGATTGGCATCAGCGCCGAACACGCCCTGCGACACATCATTGGCGATGATCCAGTCGGCGCGCTTTCGGGCCAATTTGGCGGTGGCCTGGGCGATAAGATTGCCGGTTTCGGCGGCAAAACCGATGACCAGGCGCGGCCGGTTCGCGCCGCTGGCGACGCTGGCCAATATGTCGGGGTTCTCGGTCAGATGCAGCGCCGGCGGGCCGCCGCTGCCCTTCTTGATCTTGCTGCCGGCCGTCTCAACCCGCCAGTCGGCAACGGCGGCGACCATTATGGCGACATCGACGGGCAGCGCCGCGTCCACCGCCGCGGCCATGTCGCGCGCGCTGGTGACATCGATGCGGGTGACGCCCGGCGGGGTCGGCAATGCCACCGGCCCGGCGATCAGCGTTACACGAGCACCGGCGGCGGCCAGGGCGGCCGCAATGGCAAAGCCTTGTTTCCCCGAGGAATGATTGCCGATGTAGCGCACGGGGTCGATCGCTTCATGGGTGGGGCCGGCGGTGACCAGCGCATGGCGGCCCTTTAATTCTCCCCTCCCGCTTGCGGGAGGGGCTGGGGGAGTTCGATCCTGCGCCACAGAGAACCCCACCAGCTCCTCCCGCAAGCGGGCGGGGAGCAGGTTTTCGGCAATCGCTGCCATGATCGCCGGCACCGCCGACAGGCGCCCCGGCCCGAATTCGCCGCAGGCCATATCGCCCTCATCGGGGTCCAGCACCGTCACCCCGTCACCGCGCAGCTGCGCCACATTGCGCTGCGTCGCCGGGTGCAACCACATCCGCACATTCATTGCCGGCACCATCAGCACCGGCGTATCGGTGGCAAGCAGCAGCGTCGAGGCCAGGTCATTGGCCTGGCCCGTGGCGGCGCGCGCCATCAGGTCGGCGGTGGCGGGGCAGACGACAATCAGGTCGGCCGACCGGCTGAGCTGGATATGGCCCATGCTCGCTTCATCCTCCAGATCCCATAGCGAGGTTCGCACCCTGGCTTCGGCCAGCGCGCCCAACGACAGGGCGGTGACGAAGCGCGCGCCATTTTCGGTCAGCACGGGCGTAACGCGGGCGCCCGCCCGGCGCAATTCACGCACCAGCTCCAGCGCCTTGAACGCCGCAATGCCGCCGCCGACGATCAGGAGGATGGTCTTGCCCTGCACGACGGCGGGTGTAGCCGCCACCACGCCGGAACGCGAGTCACCCCCGTTCGTCACCCCCGCTCATCCTTCGGCGATTCCATCACCACATAGGTGGTGATGCTCGTCACCATCGGCAGCGTGCCCAGCACTTCGGCGTGGAAATGCTTGTAGGCAGGCAGGTCGGCAACCTCGACACGCAGCAGATATTCAAAGGCGCCGGCGACATTATGGCATTCGCGCACCTGGGTTGCCCCGGCCATGGCGATTTCAAAAGCCAGCTGCGCCGCCTTGGTGTGGGTCGATAGCCCGACCGTGACATAGACCAGAAAGCCGGCGCCCGATCGCGCCCGGTCGATGATGGCGCGATAGCCGGTGATGACGCCCTGGCGCTCAAGCTCCTGCACCCGGCGCAGGCACGCCGAAGGCGACAGGCCGATTCGATCCGCCAGCTCCAGGTTGGACAGGCGGCCATTGCGTGATAGCTCACGCAATATCCGCGCATTTGATTGATCTATATCGCCCATAAATTGTAATAATTCGTCATATGCGCTGCAAATAGCAACTTAATTCGGTCTTAATCCGCATATAATTGCGTGCATGGATCAGCATCTCCTCCTCGGCCTCATCGCCTTCGCCTTTGTCTCCTCGATCACGCCGGGGCCGAACAATATGATGCTGATGGCATCGGGGGCCAATTTCGGCGTGCGCCGCACCGTGCCACACATGCTCGGCGTGGCGCTGGGCTTCGGCCTTATGGTGGCGCTGGTTGGTATAGGCCTCATTGGCCTGTTCGACCTGTGGCCGCCCTCGCACGCCATCATCAAATGGACCGGCGTTGCCTATATGATCTGGCTGGCGGTCAAGATCGCCCGTGCCGGGCCGCCGGTTGCCGCAGCCTCGGCGCGTGGCCGGCCGCTGGGCTTTTTCCAGGCGGCGGCCTTTCAATGGGTCAATCCCAAGGCCTGGACGATGGCGCTGGGGGCGATCGCTGCCTATGCGCCGGGGCATGATCTGGGCGCCGTGCTGCTGGTGGCCGGCGTGTTCGCCGTCATTAACCTGCCATCGGTTGGCACCTGGGCCGTGCTGGGGCAGGGGCTGCGCGGTTGGCTGGGCGATCCCAAACGGCTGCGCCTGTTCAACTATGGCATGGCGGTGCTGCTGCTTGCCTCGCTGTGGCCCGTGGTCATCGGTTAGAGATATTTGGCATAGACCGTCGTCGGCGCCATCGCCCCATCGGGCATCAGCGCGAAATCACCGATCTCGCCGATGCGCTGCCAACCCAGATGTTCGTACAGCCGGGCCGCGGCGGAACCGCTGATCGTGTCGAGCACCAGCGTCGTGCGCCGCTGCTCGCGTGCTTCGGCCTCGATTGCGGTCATCAGCGCGGCACCGACGCCCTGGCCCTGCGCCGCCGCCGCAACCATCAATTTCTGCACATCGGCGCGGTGTGGCTGGTTGGGCGGCATGTCGATGGCCAGAGTCGCGGTGCCGACCAGCCGGTCGCCATCCAGCGCCACAAGAATCACGGCCGCCCCGGCAGCGGCGGCCGAAACCCGCTGCGTCCAGAAATTGCCGGCCGCCGCGGCGCTGAACCCGGCCATGAAGCCGATCGAAGCACCGCCGGCAACAGTTTCCACCAGCAGCGCGGCGAGGGCCGGCAGTAAATCGGTATCGCTGGCCGGATCAAGGCGGCGGATCGTCAGCATGGCGGCGTGATTGTGACTCGGGCTGCGGTGCGAGTCTATAAGCTACCCAAGCCAATATACCCCTGCTGCCCCGGCCCCGGCGGCCAGCAGCAGCCAGGGCGTCGACCATCCCGCCCGCGCCCGCCGCACCGGCAGCGGCGGCAAGGGCGGGCCTTCCGGCGCCGCACCGGGGATGGGGTTGGCGGCCACCCATTGCCGCAGGATGCGCGGCAATTGCCGGATCGCCCGGGCGTTTTCCACCAGCGCATCGGCAAGCTGCGCCTCCGGCCCCATTTCGTCGCGCACCCAGGCGCGCACATAGGGCTCGGCGACTTCCCACATGTTGACATCGGGATCGAGCGTCAGCGCCACGCCCTCCACCATCACCATGGTCTTTTGCAGCAGCAGCAGATGCGGCTGCACCGCCATGTCGAAACTGCGGGTGATGGCGAACAGGCCATCGAGCAGCTGCGTGATGTTGACATCCTGGGCGCGCTTGCCGCGGATCGGTTCACCCACGGCGCGCAAGGCCGTCGCAAAGGCCGCGACATTATGGTGCGGCGGAACATAGCCGGCTTCGAAATGGATTTCGGCGACGCGTTTGTAATTGCCGGTCACCAGCCCATACAGAATCTCCGCCAGATACATCCGCGCCCGGCGGTTGATCCGCCCCATGATGCCGAAATCGATGATGCCCAGCCGTGCGTCATGCCCATCCCGCGGCGGGATGACGAACAGATTGCCCTGGTGCATGTCGGCATGGAAAAACCCTTGCGCGATCGCCTGCGCCAGAAAGCCGTGGACAAGCACTTCGGCCAGCTTGCGGCGGTCGAAATCCAGCGCCGCCAGTGCCGGGCCATTGCCCATCTTGATGCCGTCGATCCAGTCGATGACCAGCACCCGGCGCGATGACCGTGCCCAATCGATGCCGGGGATGACGAAATCGGGCTCGCCCTGCACGGCTTCGGCGAGTTCGGACGCGTTGGAGGCTTCGCGCCGCAGATCAAGTTCCGCCTCGGTCCAGCCCTTGAAGGTGGCGATGACGGCGCGTGGCCGCAGCCGGGCGAATTCGCCTCCCAGCAGTTCGATATGCCCGGCCGCCCATTCATAGGTGTCGATGGCCTCGCCCAGCACCTTTTCAATGCCGGGGCGCAGCATCTTGATGGCGACATCGCGGCCATCGCTGGTGACGCCGCGGTGGACCTGCGCCATCGAGGCGGCACCGACCGCGACGGGATCGATCGATTGAAACCGATCACGCCATGTGCCGCTGGCGTAGCTGGCGTTGAGCACCGCCTCCATTTCAGCGAAGGGCAGGGGCGGCAGTGAATCCTGGAGCCGCAGCAGGTCAAGCGCCGCCTCCAGCCCGATCAGGTCAGGCCGCGTGGCGAGCGCCTGGCCCAGCTTGATCGCCGCCGGGCCGACGGCGGCAAGGCCGGCGGCGAAATCCGGCGTCACCGGCGCGGCGGTGCCGATGCGGGCGACGCGCGCAATGGCGCGGATGGCAAAGGGTGCCCGCGCGTCCTCGAACGGCCGCAGCGCGCCGTGGCGGGCAAGCCGCCGGCCCCAGACGAGCATGCGCCAGAGGTGGGTGACCGTGGCAGTCATACCAGCAGGCAGACTCCGGCCGCCGGAGGCCCTGCCATCACTAGATCTTCCAACCGGAATGCATCGCCACGGCGCCGCCCAGGATCGGTCGATATTTGACGTTTTTGAACCCGGCCGCACCGATCATCCCGGCAAAATCCGGCATCTTGGGAAACCGCCGGATCGATTCGATCAGGTAACGATAGCTGTCTTCGTCCTTCGCCACATATTTGCCGATCTGCGGCACCAGCTTTTCGGAATAGACATCGTACAGCGCGCCGAAGCCCGGCCATTCGGTGGTGGAAAATTCCAGGCAAAAAAACCGCCCGCCGAATTTCAGCACCCGGTGCGCTTCCTTCAGCGCGGCGGGGATATCGGTGACATTGCGGATGCCAAAGGCGATCGTATAGCCATCGAAGCTGCGGTCCGGAAAACTCAGGCGTTCGGCATTCTCCTCGCGCCACACCATCGATGTGATGCCCTTTCTGGCAGCGCGCTCGATGCCAACCTCCAGCATGTTGGGGTTGATGTCGGCCACCGTCACCTCGGCGCCCGACGCCTCGATGCGAAAGGCGATGTCACCGGTGCCGCCCGCCAT
>JANYCM010000308.1 GCA_025360285.1 Sphingomonadales bacterium | reverse complement strand
TCTCCGCCCGCCAACACGAGGCCGATGGCGAGAAAGGCCGCGTTGACCTTTGCGATGACGCCGGTCAGCGCCTCAAATTTGTGGTGCATCGCTTCGGTGGAATGCGCGATGTGCTCTCCGGCCTCGGCAACGCGCGTGGCCGCGACCGACGCCGCTTCGCCCATCATCCCAAAGCTTTCGCGCGACGCCAGGCCAAGGTCGATCAGCCGCTGCCGCATGGTGCGGGTGGCGTTGTCCACCGCCTCCGCCGACAGCTTGGACGCCTCAACGGCGCCGCTGGCATTGCCGGTAATCCGGACATCGATGCTGTCTGCGGTGCTCATGCCAATCCTTTCGCTTTCAGGGTCGCCAGCGTGGCGCGCGGTTCCGCGCGAAACGACTGCGGCAACCCAGCCAGCTTGACCTTAACCTCGCGGTCGCCGCTGATAGTACCATCGATCATACGCGGCGATCCCGCTTCGGTGCAGCGGCTGCCAGTTTTGCGGCGTCACTGGCGCGGCAACGCTTATCCAACTCAGCAGCGTCGCGTTCGACCTTGATGACATCCATGGCGAGAATGCACGTTTCCAGCGCTTCCCTGGCAAGCTTGGAAAACGTCATTCCTTTCCGGGTCGCTGCCTCTGTGGCCAGCACCTTCAACGCGGCGGGCACGCGAACTTGAATGAGCGCGTCATTGTATTGCTTGCGAGTGACGGAGCGCTTGGAGATCATAGTCGGACCTTTCGTTGCCGAGCATGATAGGCGAAGTGTCATTACAACGCAATAACCCGTTGTAATTACAATATAATAGTCCTCTATGGATATAGACGGATGCCTATGGACGCACCCTTTACGAACATTATACAACCGTATAAGGTTCCAAAATCAAGATCAGGGATGCCAGCATGAAACCGATTGTAGCCTATTTCCGGGTTTCGACACGCCAGCAAGGCAAGTCCGGACTGGGCATCGATGCGCAGCGCGCCGCCGTCGTCAGCTTTTGCCAGGTGCACGGGTTCGCAGTGGCAGCCGAGTTTCAGGAAGTCGAAACCGGCAAGGGCGCCGATGCCCTTGAACGCCGGCCGCAACTGGTGGCGGCACTGGCAGCGGCAAAGCGGACGCGGTGTTCTGTCGTTGTTGCCAAGCTGGACCGGCTTTCGCGTGACGTGGCTTTCATTTCCGGAATGATGGCGCAGCGCGTGCCTTTCATCGTCGCCGACATGGGCCCGGACGTTGATCCGTTCATGCTGCACATCTATGCCGCCCTTGCCGAGAAAGAGCGGGCTTTGATCAGTGAGCGGACACGCGCTGCCCTTGCCGAACGTAAGGCCCAGGGCGCGACATTGGGCAACCGCACGAATCTTGCCGAAGCCCGCGAGATCGGCCGTGCCACCCTGCGACGCGGTGCCGACACCTTCGCAGCGAACGTGCTGCCGATCATCCGCGAGATTCAGGCGTCCGGCGTCACAGGGCTGGCGGCGATCGCCGATGCGCTCAATGCCCGTGGGGTCGCCACAGCGCGGGGCGGGCGCTGGCACGCTGCAACAGTCCGGGCAGCGATTACCCGGCTTGATGCTCCGGGATCACCCGTGCCGAGCGCGTCATTGAGATAATCGGATTGCGAGGCCGCGGCGTCCAGGAACTCGGATGCATCGAAGGGCGTGGTTTCGGGAGCCATGGTTGTTGAAACTGCCGCGCCGCACTCCCGACACGTCCCTATGGCCATATCCACGCCCCGCCCAATTTGGAGGCGCGACGCTACCCCGACGCCAGCGCTTTTTCAATCAGCCGGCGAACGGCTTCTGAGCGGGATGGGATATCGACCTGTGTACGACGCCACTCATCAATCTGACGCACCAGCAACTCTTGCGCGCGGAATTGCAAAAGGGTCGGAAGCTGAATTTCACGTGCCATAAGCATTCGTGTATTACGGGGATTGACAACAGTCAATAACTTCCCGTATTACAGGAAACAGGCCGGCAGGGTGTACCATCACCCCACCGGCCCTAACCGACAACCGTTTCAGGAGAACGACCATGGCTGATGGACTGAATACCCCAAACCTTTCCCGACGTGCAATGTTCGGCGGCGCTGCACAGATTGCCGTCGCTGCTGGGCTGGCGGCGCTGCCTGCCACGGCGAGCGCAATGCCCGGACGGGCTGCATGGGAAGCCGCCCTTGCGAAACTTCATGCCGCCGACCGCGCCTTTGAAGTGGTTTTCGACGCCGCCGGCAAAATTCCGCTTCCGACGCTGCCGAAGAAACCGGTCTGCATGTTGAGCCTGGGTGGCGATTGGGGATTGAACGACGATCTGGAAGCGATCCGCGCCGTCAAGATGTCATGGCATCACCACGTAAACCTGTCGGGCGCGGCAAAGCAGGCAGTGGTGGACAGCGAAATCGAGCAGATCGGCGCATGGCAGGCAGAAGCCGGGGCGGCGAAGGCGCCTTATGACCGCGCGGAAGCGGCGCTGCGTGTCGCGAGCGATGCCTTGGCCGACGCGCAAGAAAATCTCGTGGAGACGCCTGCGCCGGACTTGGCCGCAGTGGTGGTGAAATTGGAACTGGTGCGCGACCACGAATTTGACCTTGAACCGGTGATCGCCGATCTTCGCCGCATGGGGAGCAACTGACATGGTCAATGTTAGCCCCACCACAATTCCGCTGTGTTGCCCTTCGCCCATCGCGGTTATGCACAGCCTTTATGAGCAGAGTTGGGAGCGTTACAACGCCCTTGAAATGCAGGAACTGGACGCTCACCAGAAGGGCCAAAAAGTACGCGGCTTCGCCGGGCCGATGGCATCGCTTTCGTTGGCGGAAGAGCGCCTGTCTCTGGCCATTCTGACTTCGACCCCGACAACTATCGAGGATTTAGCAATTGTCGCTGTCCATCTTTCGGTGACAGCGGAACTGCTGGTCGATCGGGTGGACGGAGCCGACGATCTACATGGTGGCGTTGAAACAGGGCTTGAAAACGTCATTGCGTTTCTGGCGAAACAAGGGGTCGCGATGCCCTCTACCGGTGTCGGTGGAACCGCTGTCAAATATGCCGTCGAGCGCGCCAGGGCCCGCAACGGGGCCGTTACGGCCGCCTGATATCGCCGACGATCGACGATGCCAACCATTTGAGGGTCAGCTATCATGACTGACAATCCGCTACGCCTGCACCG
>JANYCM010000280.1 GCA_025360285.1 Sphingomonadales bacterium | reverse complement strand
CCTTGCGGCCGCGAATGAGACCCGCGACGAGGTTCAGCTTATACGCCGAACCGCGCACGTTGGTGGCAACGGCCAGCGCCTCGCGGTCGCCGACCCGACGACCAGATTTGGGCTTCGACATCAGCGCTTGCCCTTCTTGTCAGCGGCGTGGCCGGGGAAGTTGCGCGTCGGCGCGAATTCACCCAGCTTCATGCCGACCATGTCCTCGTTGACCGAGACCGGGATGAACTTCTTGCCATTATAGACATTGAAGGTGAGGCCAACGAACTGCGGCAGGATGGTGGAACGGCGCGACCAGGTCTTGATCGGACCCCGCCCACCGCCGCCAGCCTGGGCGGTTTCGGCCTTTTTCAGGACATTGAGGTCCACAAAGGGACCTTTCCAGACGGAACGGCTCATCTGGCCTACCTCTTCTTCTTGGCGTGACGCGAACGGATGATCATCCGGTCGGTCGACTTGTTCGAAAGCGTCTTGGCGCCCTTGGTCGGCTTGCCCCATGGCGTCACCGGATGGCGACCGCCCGAGGTGCGGCCTTCACCACCGCCGTGCGGATGGTCGACCGGGTTCTTGGCGACGCCGCGGGTCAGCGGACGATGGCCCAGCCAGCGGTTGCGGCCGGCCTTGCCCAAATTCTGGTTGCTGTTGTCGGGGTTCGACACGGCACCGACAGTGGCCATGCAATCCGAACGCACATAACGCTGCTCACCCGAATTGAGGCGGATGATGACCATGCCGCGATCACGGCCAACAACCTGGACAAAGGTGCCGGCGGCGCGGGCCAGCTGGCCACCCTTGCCGGGCTTCAGCTCGACATTGTGGACGATGGTGCCAACCGGCATCTGGCCGACTTCCATGGCATTGCCCGGCTTGACGTCAACCTTCTTGCCGGCGGTGACGACGTCGCCGACGGCGAGGCGCTGCGGCGCGATGATATAGGTCTGGGTGCCATCGGGATATTTCACCAGCGCGATGAATGCCGAACGGTTGGGATCATATTCCAGGCGTTCGACGGTGGCGATCACATCCCAGGTGCGCCGCTTGAAATCGATCATGCGGTACAGCTGCTTGTGGCCGCCGGCGATACCGCGCGCCGTCGCATGGCCCATGTTGTTGCGGCCACCCGATTTGCGCAGGCCTTCGGTCAGCGCCTTGATCGGCCGGCCCTTGAACAGGCCCGAACGGTCAACCAGAATCAGGCCGCGGCGGCCCGGGCTGGTCGGATTGTAATTCTTCAAAGCCATCGGATCAGATCCCCGTGGTCACATCGATGCGATCGCCATCGGCGAGCGTGACGATGGCCTTCTTCTCGTCGGAACGGCGATATTCCTTGCCCTTCCAGCGCTTGGTCTTGCCCTTCTGGATCAGCGTGTTGACGCTGAGCACCTTGACCGAGAACAGCGCTTCGACAGCGGCCTTGATCTCGGGCTTGGACGCGCCATTGGCGACCTTGAACACGACCTGGTTATATTCGCTGACCAGGGTGGATTTTTCAGTGATGATCGGCTTCACGACAATGTCGTAATGCTTCAGGTCAATCGGCTTGATGTCTGGCTTAGCCATTGACCCGGGCCTCCAGTGCCGTGACGGCAGCGCGGGTCAGGACCAGCGTGTCGTGGTTGAGAATGTCATAGACGTTGGCGCCGATCGCCGGCAGCACGTCAATGTGCGGAACATTTGACGTCGCCTGGCGGAAGCCGAGGTTGACCTCGGCACCATCGATGAACAGGCCAGAGGTGATCCCCAAGCCAGACAACACTGTCAGGAACGCCTTGGTCTTGGCTTCGCTGATGGCGAAATCTTCAAGGATGACCAGCTTGCCTTCGGCCGCCTTGACCGACAGCGCGGTGGCGAGACCGAGGGTGCGAATCTTCTTGTTGAGACCGGGATTGAAGTCACGGACGCGGGGGCCATGGGCCTTGCCGCCGCCGATGAACTGCGGCGCGGCGCGGTTGCCGTGGCGGGCGGTACCGCCGCCCTTCTGGTTGCCCAGCTTCTTGCCGGTGCGCTTCACATCCGACCGTTCGCGGGCACCGCGCGCCGTGGCGCGGCGCTTTTCGAGCTGCCAGGTGACGACGCGGTGCAGAATGTCGAGGCGGGGTTCCTTGCCGAACACATTGTCCGACAGTTCGATCTCGCCGGCATCCGCCGCGGCCAGGGTTTTGACCTGAACCTTCATTGTTTTCAGGCCTCCGTATTTTCGGTGGTGTCGTCAGCCACGGTCTCGGCGACCTGCGGGGCGACATCATCATTGGCGACAGCCGCGATCTTCAGCGACGCGGGGTACGGTGCATCAGCGTGGCGCGCGACCTTGACCGCGTCCTTGATGAGCAGCCAGCCGCCCTTCGAGCCCGGTACCGAGCCATGGACGAAGATCAGCCCGCGTTCGACATCGGTCGAAACGATTTCGAGATTTTGCTGAGTGCGCTGGGCGTCGCCCATGTGCCCGGCCATCTTCTTGCCCTTGAAGACCTTGCCCGGATCCTGGCGTTGCCCGGTCGAACCCAGCGAACGGTGCGAGACCGAGACGCCGTGGGTGGCGCGCAGACCGCCGAAGCCCCAGCGCTTCATGCCGCCCTGAAAGCCCTTGCCCTGGGTGACGCCGGTGACATCAACAAGCTGGCCGGGGACGAAATGGTCGGCAGAGATGGTGGCACCGGTTTCCAGCAGCGCGTCTTCCGACACGCGGAATTCGGCGACCTTGGCCTTGGGCTCGACTTCGGCCTTGCCGAAATGGCCGCGTTCCGGCTTGGTGGTGTTCTTGGCCTTCTTGGTGCCGGCGCCAAGCTGCACGGCAACATAGCCGTCCACATCGGTGGTACGGACAGAGACGACCTGGTTATTTTCGAGGGCGAGGACAGTGACCGGGACGTGCCGGCCATCATCGCGGAACACCCGCGTCATCCCCATCTTCTTCGCGATCACGCCTGTGCGCATGACCAATTCCTTTCTCAACAGAGGCCCCAACCAAAAAGGAGGGGGCGTGGCAGGCCCCCAAAGGGGCCCAGAAGTTCGCTCCGCGTATGTCTGGTCGGTTACTTGCCGAGCTTGATCTCGATGTCGACACCAGCGGCGAGATCGAGCTTCATCAGCGCGTCCACGGTTTGCGGGGTCGGATCAACGATATCGAGAAGCCGCTTGTAGGTGCGAACCTCAAACTGCTCCCGGCTCTTCTTGTCGACATGGGGCGAGCGGTTCACGGTGAACTTTTCGAAACGGGTCGGCAAAGGGATCGGACCACGGATAGCGGCACCCGTATGCTTGGCCGTGTCAGCGATTTCGCCCGTGGCCATATCGAGGACACGGTGATCAAAGGCCTTCAGGCGGATACGGATATTTTGCGTTTCCATGGCGACTTTATTCAACTCTGTTCAATGGCCGAACCGGCACTTCCCGCAGTTTGCGGCGGGAGGCACCGGCCAGAAATTCCAAGATCTTGGGTTTAACCAGCAAGCCCACGAATCGGGCCGCTTCCCAACGGAAGCGGCCCTATAGCCTTACTTGATGATCGTTGCAACCACGCCGGCGCCAACGGTACGGCCGCCTTCGCGAATGGCGAAACGCAGGCCTGGATCCATGGCGATCGGGGCGACAATGTGCAGTTGAAGGTCAAGCTGATCGCCCCGATCGCCATGGATCCAGGCCTGCGTTTCGCCATTCGCGAAGGCGGCCGTACCGTTGGCGCCGGCGTGGTTGCAACGATCATCAAGTAAGGCTA
>JANYCM010000320.1 GCA_025360285.1 Sphingomonadales bacterium | reverse complement strand
CAAGCCGCGGACGATGGGGATCAAGTTCGGACAGAAGTTTTAGGCGCAGCGCCGCGAGCGCGTAGCGAAAGCTACGCGCCGACAGGTGCAAGACCGGCCAGCGAGGCGGTCGGCCATGCCGACCGAACTCGTCTGACGTCCGCATGGGCTTTGCCCATGCCCCCTACTTCGTGTCTTTCTGCTATCCCCAGCCCCGCTGTCCTACACCCCCAAAATGGGCTATAAACGCGACTTCGACTCCGCTCTTTGACAATCGAAAAAATCGATCACGGCGCAGCCGAAAACCGTCCAAAACCCGTGCCAGACCCGAAAAACCGGCCGAGACAGGAAAATAAGGAAAATAACTCGGCCTGGTCACGAATTTTCAAGTGAAAAAATCGATTACTGGCGTCCCAGGCCCTACCCCCGGAACCACCCCGCCGCCGGCCTCACCGCCACCCGCGCCGCCGGAATTGCCGCGCGCACTTTCGCAGCAAAGGCCCGCAGGCAAACCTCGCTTTCGCCCAATGGCCCCTGCGCATAGGAGGCTGACGCCATCCCCGCCTGCACCCGCGCCACCAGGGCGGTATCCTCGGCATTGACCTGGCGGTTGATGCGCCAGTTGAGGTAGCGCGCCGCGCGCATCTCGCGGCGATCATCGGGCAAGCCGTAGCTGATTTCGCGGATTATTGTCTCGGTCGCCGAAACCGGCAAAAACTGCATGAAATCAATCTGATCGGGGTAAATGTCGAAAGCGACATTGGGCCATAGCTTGAAGTACAGCCAGCGCTGCTGCGCCGCCGCATCGAGATGCGCGACGGGCGGCAGCAGCCGGCGATAGGCGCGCTCGCTCCAACTGCCCGACCCGGTGCCGATATCGCCCCACATCTTGTCGCAATCGGCTGCCGCTTCGATGCCATAGCTGTTTCCGAACAGGCGTTTGAGGCCGGGATGCGCCACCGGAATATGCAACCCGTCGCTGTAATTATCGGCAATGTTCTTCCAGTTGACGGCGCGCGGCCGCAAGGTGACGCGCCCCAGCGCGCGCATCTCGGCAAAGCGATAGGGCCGGATTTCAGCTTCATAGGGCGCCATCATCGCGGCCACCGAAGGCCCGCGCGATTCCAGCCGCACGAAAACAAAGCCCTGCCAGATTTCCAGATCGACCGGCGCCAGCCCATGATCCTCCAGCCGCAACCCCGGATAATCGCTGCGCCCCGGCAGGCCGGTCAGCCGGCCATCCAGCCCATAGGTCCAGGCGTGATAGGGGCAGACGAGCTTTTTCGCGCAGCCCGAGGCGCCATCGACCAGCCGCGAGCCGCGGTGCCGGCAGACATTGGTGAAGGCGCGGATGACGCCATCGTCGGCGCGCACCACGATGAGGCTCTCACCGAGATAATCCAGCGTGTGCCAATCACCCGGCCCGGCAATGTCACTGACATGGCAGACGATTTGCCAGGCGGCGCGCAGCACCAGCGCCTGTTCGGCAGCGAAGAATTCGGGGTCAGTATAAGTCCACCCCGGCAAGGACAGGCCGGCATCGGGATCGGCTGCGGTAACCGAACGCAGCCGGGCGGTCATTTCGCCAGTTCCGTGATCAAGACCCGCCAATGCACCAGCGCCGGCGCAATGGCGGCGACCGGGATGCGTTCATTAAGGCCATGAATGAACACGTCCTTTTCCTCCATGAACATCCCGCTGACGCCGTAGGAGGGGATGCCCAAAGCGCGGTAATAGACGCTGTCGCTGGCGCCGGCATCCATCGCCGGCACCGGCACGGCGCCGGGGCGGGCAGCGGCCACCGCCCTGGTGACGGCGGCCATCACGTCGGGGCGCAGCGGCGAGGCCGGGGTGGAGACCCATTCCTGGCCGGTCGTCACTTTAACTGCCGGATCGGCAACGACTTTTTCCAGTTCGGCGCGCACCGTTTCGACCTTCACACCCGGAAAGATTCGGCAATTGACGGTCAGCACGGCCTTTTGCGGCAGGGCATTGGGGGCATGGCCGCCGCTGACCAGGGTGGGCACGCAGGTGGTGCCGATCTGGCCAACCAGGCCGGGTTCGGCGCGCAGCACGGCAATGGCGGCAGCGTCCCGCGGGTTGGCGGCAAAGGCCAGCATCGCGGCGCCGGTGGCGCCGCCAGTGCTGCGGCCCTGGGCGATCAGCGAAGCGCGGGTGATATCATTGATTTGGGGGATGAATTTATAGTCGGCCAGCCGCGTCGTGGCGGCCGCCAGTTGCGCAATGGCATTGGTCCCCGTCGGCCGGCTGCTGTGGCCGCCGGCGTTGGTGACGGTGACCTGGTAATCGGCATAGGTCTTTTCCGCCGCCGACAGGCTGTAACCGATCGGCTTGCCCGCCGCATCGATGCCGCCGCCGCCGCCATCGCTGTTGAGCAGCAGTTCAACGCCCGCCGCCTTGGCCTGTTTGGCCTGCAATTCGGCGGTGACGCCTTCGGTTTCCTCATCGCCCGAGAGGAACAGGTGGATATCGCGATTGGGCGTGAAACCCTGTGATTTCAAGGCGATGAGGGTCGATACAACCATCGTCACATCGAATTTATTGTCGCCGGCGCCGCGCCCGAAGACAAAGCCATCGGCCTCGATCGCCGTGAACGGATCGCGCACCCAATCCTTGGGGTTGGCCTCCACCACGTCCATATGGCCGGCGATGGCGAGCGGCGGCTTCTTGCCCGACCCCTTCCAGACAAGGTGAAAATTGGCCATTTCGCCAACGGGTTCAATGGCGATGTCACTGTCGGCAAAGCCGCCGGCGACGAGGACGGATTTCAGATACGCCGCATAGGGCGGCACCTTGCCGCGGCCCTTGACGGTATCGAAGCCGACGCCCTTCATCAGCAGCGCCTTGGCGAAATCCGCATCACCGGGCGCGGCGGCAACCGGCGCCGCCACGGCGAGCAGGGAAAACAGGGTCAGCCAGCGGGGAAATGCGGTCATTTGCCCACCCTAGCCGAGGGCGTGGCGGGAGCGCAAAGGGAGAAACCGGGGTGATCCACCGGCGATTCGGGTATCACCACCGGGTACGGTCTGCAAAATCGCGCAAAAATCACCTTGACCGCAGCCCGGCGGCACCGGAAGCCTTGCCGCCGATGAACAGCACCCGCCTGACCCGCCTGATCCTGATTGCCCTGCTTGCCGGGCTCGCCACCGGCTATGCCATCAACCGGCTGGCGGCGACGCCTGACGAGGCCAAGGCCATCGCCGGCTATCTGGGGATCATCACCGAGGTGTTCCTGCGACTGATCAAGATGATCATCGCGCCGCTGGTGTTGTCCACGCTGACCGTCGGCATCGCCCATATGGGCAGCGGTGGCGCGGTCGGGCGGACCTTTGTGCGCACCCTTGCCTGGTTCATCACCGCCTCGGTGGTGTCGCTGTCGCTGGGCATTTTGATGGTCAATCTGCTGGCGCCGGGGGTCGGGGTTGGCCTGGCCCTGCCGCCTGTCGATGCCGCCTCGGGCGTTGCGACAACCGCGTTCAACCTGAAGGATTTCATTTCGCACATCGTGCCCAAATCGCTGTTCGAGGCGATGGCCGGCAATGAAGTGCTCCAGATCGTGGTGTTTTCACTGTTCGCCGGCGTCGGGCTGATCGCCATCGGGCCGGCTGGCGCGCCGATCATCCGCGGGCTGGATGCCGTAATGCATCTGATGCTGAAAATCACCACCTATGTGATGAATGTCGCGCCGTTCGCGGTGTTCGCGGCCATCGCTTCGGCCATTGCAGACGAAGGGCTGG
>JANYCM010000242.1 GCA_025360285.1 Sphingomonadales bacterium | reverse complement strand
GGCAAACCCCTGCCCACGTGCTTCGGGCGCAAAGGCAAAGCCGATTTCGGCCT
The DNA here is from genome assembly GCA_025360285.1 of Sphingomonadales bacterium. GTDB lineage: Bacteria > Pseudomonadota > Alphaproteobacteria > Sphingomonadales > Sphingomonadaceae > Sandarakinorhabdus. Next base: position 14,105 of record JANYCM010000242.1, on the reverse strand, counting down.
GAAGATTGCGCGGCGTATCGAAATTCACCCCGATATCGCCCAGAAAAGCGCCATTTTCTCGCGCGATGACGGCAAATTGCTGCCAGCCAGCGGCGTCGCTGACTGGCCGCCGCGCCATCGCCCGGATCAAGGCGCGGGTCTGCGCCAGACTGCGCTTCTGCGGATCGAACGGCATCTGGCCGCGGCTGCGATGCAACGCCTCGGCATCCCCCGCCAGCGCCGGCCGGACCAAGGTGCGCGGCGTTTCAAAAGTCCAGTTCAACCGGCTATCCCTATCATGCGCCGTGCGCCGCACAGGGGAAAACCAATGCCGGACAGCCCAATATGCCAATAGTTGCGGCATTTGAGTAACGCACGAAAATTATCAGCGCCAGCGACGGGATTTAGATTGCTTTCCGGCAATGGCTCTCTAGACGGGCGGGTAATCGACCGGAGGAGATACACCCTTCCCGGTCGCAATAGCCAAACTTGGGTAGAGGAACCGCATCGTGCGTCATGAATCATTTCGATTGAAATCCGTCCTGCTGGCGTCGATCGCCTTTGGCAGCGTTGCGGCGAGCGCCCAGACGGCCCCCGCCCCGGTTGCCGCCGCCGCCGAAGATGACAACCTCATCATCGTCACCGCCTCCAAGCGCGTCGCCACCCTGCAGGACACGCCGATCTCGGTCGCCGTTACCGGCAAGGCCCAGATTGAGCAGGCGCATGTCCAGGATCTGCTTGAACTCCAGTCGCTGGTGCCGTCGTTGAAGGTTGGCCAGTTGCAAAGCTCGGCGAACACCAATTTCATCATCCGCGGCTTTGGCAATGGCGCCAACAACGCCGGGATCGAACCGTCGGTCGGCGTCTTCATCGATGGCGTCTATCGCTCGCGTTCGGCGGCGCAGATCAGCGATCTACCCAATATCGACCGTGTCGAAGTGCTGCGCGGCCCGCAGTCGACGTTGTTCGGCAAGAACGCCTCGGCCGGCATCATCAGCATCGTCACCGCCGAACCGAAGTTCAAAACCGGCGTGCGGGTCGAAGCGTCCTATGGCAATTACAACGCCGTTGTCCTCAAGGCCGGCATCACCGGGCCGATCAGCGACACTTTGGCTTACAGCCTTGATGCCAACCTCAACAAGCGTGATGGCTATGGCCATGATCTTGCGCTGGGCAGCGACATCAACAATCGCAACCGTTATGGTTTCCGCGGGCAATTGCTGTGGAAACCCAGCGACAGCTTCAAGCTGCGCCTGATCGCCGATTACGACAAGATCGATGAAACCTGCTGCCTTGTGGTCAATCTGTTCGATGGTCCGACGGGCAATGCCGTCCGCGCTCTCGGCGGCAAGGTCAACAATGGCAACCCCTGGGACTATAATGCCTACAACAACTTCCCGTCGACCAACAAGATCGACAGCTATGGCGTGTCGGCCCAGGCCGACTGGAACATTAACGACCAGCTGGCGCTGACCTCGATCAGTGCCTATCGCGGCAACCTGAGCAACACCAATGCCGATTCGGATTTCACCAGCGCCGATCTGATCGGTTCGAACAAGAACCGCACCAAGATCAATACCTATACCCAGGAACTGCGCCTGGCGTCGAATTATGATGGCTTCTTCAACTTCTTGATCGGTGGTTTCTTCTTCAAGGAAAAGATCGACATCGATGCCTCCCTGACCTTCGGCAAGGATTTCAAGAATTATGCCAATCTGCTCAGCGGCGGCGCCTATTCGGCCGTCGAACCGACGCTGCGCGCCCTGGTTCCCGTCCTGCCCGGCACGTTCGGTGCCCAGGGCCAGGGCCGGTTCGAAAATTACAAGTACGACGATACCGCCATCTCGATCTTTGGCCAGGGCGATTTCACCGTCACCGATAAGCTGACGCTGACCGCCGGCTTCAACTACACCTATGACAAGAAGAAGGTCGCGACCAACAATATCAGCACCGACAGCTTCTCGGCAGTTGACCTGGTCCGCGCCGGTGTAGCCGCCGGTGTGCCCGCCAGTCTTGCCACCAACCCGACCTACAACCCCTTCCTGGGGCTGAAGCCGCTGCAGTTTATCCCGCAGTTCCTCAACTTCCCCAACGCGGTTGAAGACGGCAAGACGCATGACAGCAACCTGTCGTACACGCTGCGCGCCGCCTACAAGTTCAGCCCGAACTTCAGCACCTATGCGACCTATGCAACCGGCTTCAAGGCCTCGTCGTGGAACCTGTCGACCGACAGCCGACCCTTCGCCAGCGACTTCATTCCCGGTTCGGCCTATCAAAGCCCGGCCCCGGCTGCGTCGGCCATCCGCACCGCCGGTCTGGCGCTGGTCAATCTGACCACTGGCACGCGCTATGCCGGCCCGGAAAAGGCGCAAGTCTATGAAGTCGGCTTCAAGGGCTCGTTCGATGGTTTTGCCTTCAACGTCGCCATCTTCAAGCAGATCCTGAAGGGCTTCCAGAGCAACATCTTCCAGGGCACCGGCTTCGTGCTCGGCAACGCCGAAAAGGAATCGACCCGCGGTGTGGAAATCGATGCCAGCGCCACGCCGATCAAGAACCTGAACGTCACGGCGTCGGTGACCTATCTCGATCCTAAATATGACCTCTTTACCGGCGGTTCGGCTTTCAACGCCGCCACCAACAGCGTCGTGCCGACCAATTTGACCGGCCGCCGCCCCTCGGGAATTTCAACCTGGTCGGTCGCCGTTGGGGGCACCTATACCCAACCCATAAGCGATGATGTGAAGCTGATCTACCATGTCGATTACGCCGTCGACAGCGCGTATGTCATCGCCCAGGGCCTGCCCAACAAGGCGGCGCCGGAAACCCTCAACGCCTCGCTCTCGCTGGCATTGTCACGCGGCCTGGAAGTGTCGGTGTGGGGCCGCAACCTGACGGAACCGCATTATATCACCGTCATCTTCCCGTCGGTCGCCCAGTCGGGCAGCCTGTCGGGCTATCCCAGCCAGCCGCGGACCTATGGCGTCAGCGCACGCTATCGCTTCTGATCATCCTTGATCGCACCGCCCCGGCACCGCCGGGGCGGTGCGGCCACACCCGCCATCGCGCCTGAAATTGTTGCCAGCCGAACTTATCGCCGCTTTGCTTGGCGTAATTAACATCGTGCTGATCGCGCGGCGCAGTGCCTGGAACTACCCCTTCGGCGTTGCCATGGTCTGCCTCTATGCCGGCGTCTTCTGGCAGGCACGGCTCTACAGCGCAGCCGGACTGCAAGGTTTTTTCCTCGCCGCCCAATTATATGGCTGGTGGTATTGGCGCCGCGCCGGCACCGGAACGGCGCCGGTGCCCGTCCGCCACCTGTCGCCGCGCGGGCGTATCGCCGCGCTGGCTGCCGGCGGCCTCGCCACCGTCACCGTCGGCCTCGCCATGGGCCACTTTACCGATGCCGCCGCGCCCTGGCCTGATGCCGCCAACGCCGCCTGGTCGATGGTGGCGCAAATCCTGACCGATCGCCGCCATGTCGAATCCTGGCCGCTGTGGATCGCCATCAACATCCTGTCGATCGGACTTTATGCCTCGCAGGGCCTGATGGCGACAGCGGCGCTGTATTGCGTTTTCCTGGTCATCGCCGGCTGGGGCTGGCACCAATGGCAGCGTGCCGCAGCATGAGGCGCGTCTGCCTCACCGGCGTCGAAAGCAGCGGCAAATCCACCCTTGCTGCCGGGCTGGCGCTGCGCTTCGGCGGCTTGGTAATGCCCGAATATGGCCGCGAATGGGCTGAACGCCATGGCCTGGATTTCACACCAGCGGCGCTGCGCGCCATCGCCGCCGGCCATGTCGCCGCCCGCGCTCGTATCGAAGCCGGCAACCCGGCACTGATCATCGAAGACACCGATATCGTCATGACCAGCGCCTGGGCCCGGATGCTGCACGGTGCGCGCGATCCGGCGCTGTCGGCCATCCCAGCCACCGCCGATCTTTATCTGCTGTTCTCCGCCGACACACTCTGGGTGGATGATGGTACGCGCCAGTTCGGCGGGCCGAAACGCCAGCGTTTCGATGCCATCATTCGCGATGAACTGGCGCAGCGCCGCATCATCCCTTTGCCCGTGGCCGGCGACTGGCCGGCGCGGGAAGCTGCGGCTGCCGCCGCTATTCAGGGCTTGCTGGCGGCTTGACGCCGCAGCCACCGCCGCGCCAAGACGGAACATGGCCAATATCCTTCTCACCGGCGCCTCGCGCGGTATCGGCGCCGCCGCCCGCACCGCGCTCGTCGCCGCCGGCCACCATGTCATTGGGCAGTCAACCGCCGGCAGCGACGGGTTGATTGCTGCCGACTTCACTGCGCCGCGCGCTGCCGATGCGTTATGGGCAGCAGCAATCGTTGCTGCCGGAGGCCGCATCGATGTGCTGGTCAACAATGCCGGGGTTTTCGAAGATGCCGCCATCGATGATGCCGACACCTTCGCCAACGCCTGGGGCCGCAGCCTGACCATCAACCTGCAAGCCGCCGCCGACCTGTGCCGCCACGCCGTGCTGCACTTTCAGGCTAATGGCGGCGGCCGCATCATCAATATCGCCAGCCGCGCCGGCCATCGCGGCGACAGCCCGGCACACTGGCATTATGCCGCCGCGAAAGGTGGCATGATCGCCCTGACCAAGACCATCGCCCGCGGCTATGCCCGCGATAACATCCTCGCCTTCGCCGTCGCGCCGGGCTTCACCATGACCGGCATGGCCGCCGATTATCTGTCGTCACGCGGCGGCGACAAATTGCTCGCCGACATCCCGCTGGGACGTGTCGCCGAACCGCAAGAAGTCGCCGAAACCATCCGCTGGCTGGCGGTTGAGGCACCGCCGTCGCTGACTGGGGCGACGCTCGACATCAATGGCGCGAGCTATGCCCGATAGGGGCCAGACTGATCCCTCCCCCCCGGCGAATCCGAGAATGGAGAGGGTTGGGGTGGGGGTTGTCGGCAAAGGACAGTCCTTTCGGCCCGACAACCCCCACCCCAACCCTCCCCACTCTCGGTTCGCTGCGCTCACCGGGGGGGAGGAAGCCGAATTGCGCCTTTGTCTTGTTGGCCCGCGCCCATGACCGGCTGGTCCTTCACCCTCGCCTGCAACCGCGCCGAGGCCGAAGCGCTGCCCGAATCCGACGATATCTTTGCCGATCTCGCAAGCCCGCCGACGCTGCTGGTCGATGAACCCGATCCAGATCAGCCCGATGCCTGGGTGCTGACGGCCTATTTCGATGCGGAGCCAGAAGCGGCGATCCTGGGCCGCATCGCCGCGCTGGCACCATCGGCGCCGGCCGGCAGCGGCACCCTGGCGCCCCTGCCTGATGAAGACTGGACAACGCTGTCGCAGCGCGGACTGGAGCCGGTGCGCGCCGGGCGCTTCCTCGTCCACACGCGCGCCCACCGCGACGCGGTGCGCCTGGGTGACATCGCCATTGCCATCGAGGCTGGCCTTGCCTTTGGCACCGGCCAGCATGCCACGACACTGGGCTGCCTCGCCGCGCTTGACCGCATCGGCAAGGCGCGCAATTTCAGCCGCATTGCCGATCTGGGCACAGGCACCGGCATATTGGCGCTGGCGGCGGCGCGGCGCTGGCCCAAAGCCGCGGTGATTGCCAGCGATATCGATCCCGTCGCCATTGCCGTCACGCGCGCCAATCTGGCCGATAACCGCGCTCGCGAAGGCTGCGCCGCCGGTCACATCGAACTCGTCACCGCCGCCGGCATGAATCATGCCCGTCTGGCGGCGCGGGCGCCCTATGATCTGGTGCTGGCCAATATATTGGCGGGACCGCTGGTGGCGATCAGCCTGCCCGTAGCGCGGGCCATGGCGCCGGGCGGGATTTTGGTCCTCGCCGGGCTGTTGAGGTCACAGCGCCAGCGCGTTGCCGCCGCCTATCGCCGCCACGGGCTGGTGCCCGTTGCGGGCCTCAACCTGTCGCGACGCAGCGAATGGCCGTGCCTGGCGCTGAAACGCCCTTACAGCGCGTGAAACAAGCGGGCGTCGGCAACCACAGGGTTAAGCCGAACGCGGGTCTTGCGGAACACGCTGGTGCGCGCCTGCGGCTGGCTTTCAGCGATCGGGCGCTGCTGGGGTTCATAATCCTGAAGGATCAGCTTCATGGCTTTTTCTCCTTTTCTCATCGGCCGGGTTAATTCCCAGTCGATGAATAGGAGATAACCGGACGGGTACTCATTGTGCACTGCACAAGATTTAGCCCCAGCTATGCATATGCTGCATAACCGGTGGGGTGGGCGTCCCGTTCGATGCGGGGGCTGGCGGTGGAACAGGGGTTGAGGAACTTGGGCTGTCCTATACGGCTATTTCTGCCATAGTCACCTGCATCGGTTCTTTGCCATCGCAAATCCACTGAGCGCAGCAACACGTTTGAGTTGCTGTCAAATCGATCCTACACCTGCGACCCTACACGGGCAAATCGGGCACCAAAAACCGGCAAACGTCCGTTACCCAGGATCAGGGTGACTTTCGGGACTTTCGCTTGATGCCGCAGCCCCCAACATCGGCGCCTTGCAGCGCATTTCGCTTGGCTCAAATCGGCTTTGTCATCCCGGGTCAAACCCGGGATGACCGTTCAATAAAAAGGCAAGCAAGTCTAATTGTTGACCTGTCGCTTGAAAAAAGGCGGGATTTCAACATCCGCCGCGCTGCCCGTTCCAACCTGGGGTTCCGGCGCCAGCGTTGCCGCCGGCGCCGGTTTAGCTTTTGGGGAGCGGGACATGTTCATCATTTTTTCAAACAGGGTCAGCGGCCGGTCATCCTCGACCGGTGGTTCGACAATCGGTTCCGGGACGACGATGGGCGGCAGCGCCGCAGCCACCGGTGCTGCCGCTGCCACCGGCACATCGCGCGGGGTGAAACGGAAGGACTCCACCGGCGAGATGTCGTCGATGCGTTCCGCAGCGATGCCGAGGTCGATTTCATCATCAGGCATGGCATCGTCAAGGTGATCATCAGGATCATGATTGGTGACCGGCACCGCGGCACTCGGGGCAGGCTCGATTACCGCTGGCGCAGCGGCTGACACCGGCAGCGCGCCGAAAATGCCGGGCTGGGCGGTGAAGCTATTCTCGCTGCGCGGTCGCTGCGTCACCGGCACAGGGCGAGCGGCGGCATCGATCCCGGTGGCGACCACCGAGACACGCATGATGCCATTCAATTCCTTGTTGAAGGCCGAACCGACGATGATGTTGGCTTCGGGATCGACCATGTTTCGAATGTGCGTTGCCGCCTCATCGACTTCCATCAGACCGAGATCGTCACCGCCGGTGATGTTGATGATGACACCCTTGGCGCCGCGCATGCTGACTTCGTCGAGCAATGGGTTGGCAATGGCCTTTTCGGCGGCTTCGATGGCGCGGCGTTCGCCGCTGGCTTCGCCGGTGCCCATCATCGCCTTGCCCATTTCGGACATGACGGTGCGCACATCGGCGAAATCGAGATTGATCAAGCCAGGCATGATCATCAGGTCGGTGATGCCGCGCACACCCTGGTGCAGCACCTGATCGGCCATCTGAAAGGCTTCGATGAACGTTGTCTTGGTATTGGCGATCAGAAACAGATTCTGATTGGGGATGATGATCAGCGTATCGACGACCTTTTGCAGCTCAGCGATGCCTTCCTCGGCGGCGCGCATCCGCTTCTTGCCTTCAAAATCAAAAGGCTTGGTGACCACGCCCACCGTCAATATGCCCTTTTCGCGAGCCGCGCGGGCCACGACAGGCGCGGCGCCGGTGCCGGTGCCGCCACCCATGCCGGCAGCGATGAAGCACATATGGACGCCTTCGAGGCTGGTTTCGAGCTGCTCCAGAGTTTCCTCAGCGGCAGCGCGGCCGATTTCAGGGCGCGCACCGGCACCCAGCCCTTGCGTGATTTTCATGCCGAGTTGAATACGGGTTTCGGCCTTGCTGGCTGCCAGCGACTGGGCATCGGTATTGGCGACGATGAAATCCACCCCCTGGAGATCGGCGTTGATCATGTTGGCGACGGCGTTGCAGCCGGCACCACCCACCCCGATCACGGTGATCCGCGGCTTCAATTCGGTCAATTCCGGCCGCTCGAACTCCAGCATCTCGTGTCTCCCAAACAATGGCACATACTATATACGCGAATCGGGTCTTCCAAGCGGCTTCACAGGCTGCCGCGCAATTTTTCGATCATCGTGGCGATACGGCCACCGCCACCGGCATTTTTGGGCGGCGGCGCGGCGTGCCAAATGTCCGGCACTTCAGCCGCAGCGAACAGCACAAGGCCGGCCAGCGTGGCAAAGGCCGGGCCGGATTGCGAGGATGGCAGCGCCGTCAGTCCGCGCGGCCGGCCGATGCGGACGTTGCGGTTGAGCGCCCCGGCGGCGAATTCGGCAATGGCGCGCAGATCGGCCCCGCCGCCCGTTAGCACCAATTGCCGCGCCTGCGGGCCGGCAAAGCCCAGTTTATCGAGGTGCAGCGCGACCTCGCGAAACAGCAGATCAAGCCGGGTGCGGATCACCGAGATTATCTGCGCCTTGGTCACGCGCAATGGTTCCGCCATGCTGTCCTCGGTCATCGGCGGGATTTCGACGGCTTCATGATTGTCGCGTGCCGACGCGATAGCGGCGCCGTCGCGGGCAATAAGGGCCTCGGCATGACTGCGCCGCGTCGCGAAGGCGGCAGCGACATCCTTGGTGATGTCATTCGCTCCCATCGGAATAGCCGCGACGCCGACCAGCATGCCGAAACTATGCACAGCGATCGTCGTCACCCCCGCGCCGATTTCTATAAGGGCGACGCCCAATTGGCGCTCCTCCGCTTCCAGGCACGACAGGCTGGCCGCGAGCGGCGAGGCGACCAGTGATCTGAGGCCGATATGTGCCAGCTTGATAGCGCGATCGAGATTTTTCAGCGGTGGCGTATCGGCGGTGACCACATGGATTTCCATGCCCAGCCGATCGGCGTGAAAGCCCAGCGGGCTGGCCACCCCCGGCTGGCCATCAATGACATAAAGCGCCGGCTGGGCATGGACGACGGTGCGCCCCAGCGGATCGATGCGGGCGCGGCCGTCAGCCCGCAGCGCCGCCATATCAGCCGCGGTGATGCTGGCGCCGGCGATATCGACTTCGGCGGGCACCACCAGGCTGGCCAGATTGCCCGCCGAAATCGAGGCATGGACATATTCGACCTGAACCCCGGCGGCGCGTTCGGCCAAGTCCATGGCACCGCGAATGGCCGTCTCGGTTCTGCCAAAATCGGTGACCAGCCCGCGGCTGAGCCCATCACAGGGCTTGCCGCCGGTACCGATAACCCGTGGTTCTCCATCAGGGCCGACGATGGCGATAAGTGCCGCCACCTTGGATGTGCCGACATCGAGCACGGCAATTGTGCGTTCAGCACCGCCTTTCGGCACAAGAGGAAGCTTGGGCGCCATCAGATTGTTGTCGGCTTCGGCGCCTTGGCGGCCTTGGCGGCCGCGTCAAGTGCCATTTTTACGGCAGGGCCACCGACGATCATGCGCCCGGGCAGGCGCATGTCGAACCGCTCGAAATGGCCGCCGAGCAGTTTCTTGTCGTCGGGCAGATTGGCGTTGAGCGCAGCAAAACGCAGGTAGGCGGCGCGCGCCGCCGCCGGCCTATCAGGCAGCACCAGGGTTTCGCCGGTTTTGAACTTCAAGTTCCAGCGATGGTCGCCGATCCTTATGGCGGCACTGATCTGACGGTGCAGTTCGGGCGCCTCAGCCACCATCGTCAGCAATTCCCGGACATGGGTGGCGGCGCCGACATCAACGATCAATGGCAGCCCGGCAAACCGGTCGAGCCGATCCCGTGTCAGCACCTTCCCCGTGATGTCGATGACCGCCGTCTTGCCGCCAAGCTGCCACAACGCCGCCGGGCGGCGTTCAACGATGCTGATGTCGAGCGTATCGGGTAGGCGACGGCTGACGCTGGCATCGGCAACCCAGTCAATCGCCTTCAGCCTTTCGCGGATCGCTGCCAGATCCGTCGTCAGCATGGCATTGTCGCCGCCGGGCAGGGCCGCCGCATAGATCGGCAGTTTAGCCACTTCATGGTTGCCGGCAATATCGACGTGATGGATTTCAAAGCCTGCCGCGGCGCTGCGCAGGACCAGCGCTTGCGATATCCGTGCCGGCACGCCGGCGAGGCCAGCGGCGACCACGCCGACAAGCAGCAACAGAAGCGCGAGCGCGACGATGACATTGCGGCGCAGACGCGCAGCGCTGATCGGCAGCGCGACAGTAACCGACGCCGGCTTGCGCCGGGTGGGCCGCGAGCGCGGGGCGGCGGCACCGCGCTTGAGGGCGACGCTGCTCATGCGAGGGCGCTTGCGAGCAGCATCTGCACCAGGTGCTCATAGGAAATGCCGCGATAGCGCGCCTGTTCCGGGACCAGGCTGAGCGGGGTCATGCCGGGCTGGGTGTTGACTTCAAGCAGATAGAGCCCGGCCTCGCCCGCAGCGGGATCCCAACGGAAATCCGAGCGCGACGTGCCGCGGCAACCAAGTGCGCGATGCGCCGCCAACGCCATGTCGAGGCAGGCGGTTTCGATGGCCGCCGGCAGCACGGCTGGGCATATGTGCACCGTCAGGCCATCGGTATATTTGGCATCATAGTCGTAAAAACCTTGGACAGGCTGCAATTCGGTAACGGCCAGCGCTTCGTCGCCCAGCACAGCGACGGTCAGTTCCTTGCCGGCGATGAAGGGTTCGGCGAGCAGTTCGGTGAATTCCTGCCAGGGGCCGATGGCGGCGCGGGCGATCGGATTGCCATAGTTGGACGCAGCAGTAACGATGGCGACGCCGACCGAGGAGCCTTCGTTGACGGGCTTGAGCACATACGGCCGCGGCAGCGGGTCGCCGGCATACAGGCTTTCGGAGGTAACCATTTTGCCCGCCGGCATGCGGATGCCGAGCGGCACCAGGATGCGCTTGGTCAATTCCTTGTCGATGGCGATGGCCGATGTTGTGATGCCGCTGTGGGTGTATTTCAGGCCCAACAGGTCGAGGAGGCCCTGGACGCTGCCGTCCTCGCCGGGCGTACCGTGCAGCGCGTTGAAAACGACATCGGGGGCTGTGGCGGTCAATGCGGCGGCGACGTTGCGGTCCATGTCGATTTCAGTGACCTCATGGCCCAGGTTGCGACAGGCGGCGGCAATGCCATGACCGGAGGTCAGCGACACATCGCGTTCGGCGGACCAGCCACCCATGAGCACAGCGACTTTCACTTCGCCACCCCGATACGCTGGATTTCCCATTCCAGATCGACGCCCGAATGCGCCTTGACCCGCGCGCGGACCTCTTCGCCCAGCGCCTCGATATCGGCGCTGGTGGCGTCGCCGGTGTTGATCAGGAAATTGGTGTGCTTTTCCGACACCTGAGCGCCGCCGCGCCGCAGCCCCCGGCAATCGGCGGCATCGACGAGCTGCCAGGCCTTCAACCCTGGCGGGTTCTTGAAGGTCGAACCGCCGGTACGCGTACGCAACGGCTGCGACGCTTCGCGTTCGGCGGCGATGCGATCCATTTCGGCGGTGATGACAGCCTTGTCGCCCGGGGTGCCGCGGAACAGCGCCTCGACGACGATATCGCCGTCGGAGAGCGCCGAATGGCGATAGCTGAAACCAAAAGCCGCTGCCGGCAGTGTTTCGATACGGCCGTTGCGGCGCACCACTATGGCCTCCAGAAGAATATCCCCCACGTCGCGGCCATAGGCACCGGCGTTCATGCACACAGCGCCGCCGGCGGTACCTGGAATGCCGCGCAGGAATTCAAGACCCGCAAGCCCGGCATCGCGCGCCGCACTGGCTACCGCGATGCCAGGCGCACCCCCGCCGGCCCGGACAAGACTGCCCTCCACCGATACGCCGGCAAACGGCTTGCCTAGCCGGACGACGACCCCCGGCACGCCGCCGTCACGGACGATGAGGTTGGACCCCAAGCCAAGCGGCAGCACCGGATAGCCTGGGGTGATGTCGGCAAGGAAGCATGACAAGTCGGCTGTGTCGGCAGGTTCGAACAAGATTTCCGCTTTGCCGCCGGCCTTGAACCAGATCAGCGGCGCAAGCGGTGCATTGCTGGCGACCCGCCCGCGCGGCGGTGTCGCCCTCGGGACGCGCTCGCTACTCATGGCGTGCGCGCCTTTTCGATCGCCGCCGCCAGCCCCGCCGCCCATTTGGTAATGTCACCGGCGCCAAGGCAGACGACCATGTCGCCAGGGCGCGCACCGGCCGCCAGTTTCACCGCCAGATCATCGGCGTTCATTACCGTAACCGCCGATCGATGTCCGGCGGCGAGCAGGCCGGCGGCCAGCGCCTCGGCATCGACGCCTTCGATCGGCACTTCACCGGCCGCATATACCGGCGCGACATATACCGCGTCGGCATCATTGAACGCCGCCTGGAAGTCGGCCATCAGGTCACGCAGCCGGGTGTAGCGATGCGGCTGCACCACTGCCAGAACGCGGCCGGTTGCGCCCTCGCGCGCGGCCGCGAGCACCGCGCGAATTTCCACCGGGTGATGGCCATAATCGTCGATGATCGTCACGCTGCCGGTTTCGCCAACCTTGGTAAAGCGCCGTTTCACCCCGCCAAAGCGGGCAAAGCCGGTGCGGATTGCCTCGTCTGCAATGCCCAGTTCGATCGCTACGGCGACCGCGGCCAGGGCATTCTGGACATTGTGGCGGCCCGGCATCGGCAGCATCAGGTCGGGGATCACGCGTTCACCATCGCGGGTGCGGACGATGACGTTGAAGAGGTTGCCACCCGGCACCGGCGTCACCGCATCGCCTCGGATGTCGGCCGCGGCGGCAAAGCCATAGGTGACGATGCGGCGATCGCCGACGCGCGGGATGAGCGCCTGGACCTCGGGATGATCGATGCACAGGATGCCGGCGCCATAGAATGGCACGCCGTTGACGAACTGGCGGAACCCATCGCGCACCTTGTCGAAATCGCCCCAGTGGTCGAGATGTTCGGGATCAATGTTAGTGACGATGCCAAAGGTGCCGCCGAGCCGCAGGAAGCTGCCATCGCTCTCGTCGGCTTCCACCACCATCCATTCGCCCTCGCCCAACCGGGCGTTGGAGCCATAGGTATTGATGATGCCGCCGTTGATCACCGTCGGATCGAGGGCGCCGGCGTCGAGCAGCGCCGCGACCATCGAGGTCGTCGTCGTCTTGCCATGGGTGCCGGCAACGGCAACACAGCTTTTCAGCCGCATCAGTTCGGCCAGCATTTCGGCGCGGCGCACAACCGGAATGCGCCGGGCACGGGCGGCGACAACTTCCGGGTTATCGGCCTTGATCGCCGTCGAGGTCACGATGACGGCGGCGTTGGTGACATTATCTGCATTCTGGCCGATGAAAACAGTGATGCCTTTGTCGCGCAGACCCTGGACGACATAGGATTCGGCGCTGTCGCTGCCCTGCACCAGAAAGCCCAGATTCGCCATGACTTCGGCGATGCCCGACATGCCGATGCCGCCAATGCCAATAAAATGGATTACCCCGATGTCGGTGCGGAAGCCGGGGCGAAGCTGAGGCGCGATCATGACGGGGTTCCGGTGGCAATGACAAGATCGGCGAGACGCGCCGCGGCATCTGGGTAGCCGACCGAGCGTGCGCCAGCGGCAGCGATAGCCAACGCGGCCGGGTTGCCCAGCCAGGCAGCCAGCGCTTCTGCCAGTGCTTCAGCGCTGAACTGCGGCTGCGGCATGACAATGGCACCGCCGGCAGCGGCCAGCCCTTGGGCATTGTCAGTCTGGTGATCATCGGTGGCAATCGGCAGCGGGACCAGAATGGCCGGCCGGCCAGCTACCGCGAGTTCTGCAACGGTGGAGGCGCCGGCCCGCGCGATCACGATGTGGGCGCGGGCGATTTCAGCTGGCAGATCGGTGAAATAGGCTCGGATGTCGGCGCTGACACCGGCAGCGCGATAGGCCTCTGCCATCATCGCCGCATCCTCGTCCCGGCCTTGATGGGTAACGTCCAGCCGCGCCCGCAGCGCTTCGGGCAGCAGTGCCACCGCCGCCGGGACGATACGGTTGAGAATGGCAGCACCCTGGCTGCCGCCGGTGACGAGCAAGCGCAGACGCGGCGCATCGGCAACAAAAACGATGCCCCGCGCTGCGACGATTTCGGCGCGGACG
>JANYCM010000228.1 GCA_025360285.1 Sphingomonadales bacterium | reverse complement strand
GTGACGGCGCGGGTGCGGGCGGTGGCGGCGGGCGCCGGCATGGCGATCGCCCCCGAAGCCTGCCGCCCCAACCTCAACATCATCTTCAGCGAAGACGGCCGCCGCACCGCCAGCTTCATCTTGCAGAAGCGGCCGGGGCTGGTGGAAAAACTGCCCGTGGCAGAACAGGCGCGGCTGACAGAAGCGGCGCTGCCGGTGCGCTGGTGGTATGGCATGACCGCTGGTGACGGCCATGGCGGTGCGACGGGTGCCGGCGCCAGCGGGGCGGCGGCGCTGACATCGGCGGGCACGGCAGGCGGGCCGCCGCTGGACTCGGTGATGCCGATCGGCCCCGATGCGGTGGTGACCAGCGGCTATAATTCCAGCCTGATCGACAGCAATCTGACCATCGGTGTGACCAGCGCGACAGCGATCGTCGATGTGATGCTGGCCACCGGCAAATCACTCGACGCCGTCGCCGACCATGTCGCCATGGTGACGCTGGCGCCGACCCGCCTGCCCCCCGATCCGCCGGGTGTACCGTCAATCCTGGGGCTGTTCACCGGCGGCGACAGCCAATTAAGCGAGTGGGACCGGGCCTATCTGGCAGCGTTGACCAAAATGACCCCCAACCGCAACGGTGATCGTCAGCGGCGGCAATTGGTTGGCCTGATCAAGGCCAGGATGACTGCCGGCAAGCCGGAATAGGGCAATATCGTGGGTAACCAATGACATCGGCAACCCTACCCCGCCGCCGCCAGCGCGCTCCGGCCGCGCTTGACCACCAGCTTGTTGAGCGCATTCACATACGCCCGCGCACTCGCCACCAGCGTGTCGGTATGCGCCCCGGCACCGCGCGCCATCCGGCCGTCTTCCGACAGCGTAACCGACACTTCCGCCTGTGCATCCGTCCCCGCCGTCACCGCATGGACCTGGTACAGCTGCAAGGTCGCGCCATCGTGCGGCACCAGCTTGCGCACCGCGTTGAACAGCGCATCAACCGGGCCATTGCCGCGCACTGCGGCGGTATGTTCCTCACCATCGATGCTCAGCGTCAGAATGGCACGCTGCGGGCCATTCGATCCGCAATAGACCTCGACTTCGACGACCTGGATGCGATCATGCCCGCGCAGCACTTCGTCATCAACCAGCGCGACGATATCCTCATCGAACACCTGCTTCTTGGCGTCGGCCAGATCCTTGAAGCGCTTGAAGGCATCGCCGAATTCATTGTCGCTGAGATCATAACCCATCTCGCCGAGCTTCTGGCGGAAGGCGGCGCGCCCCGAATGCTTGCCCAGCACCAGGTTCGTTGCGCCCATGCCGACGCTTTCGGGCGTCATGATCTCATAGGTGCTCGAATCCTTCAGCATACCGTCCTGGTGGATGCCGCTTTCATGGGCAAAGGCGTTGGCGCCGACGATCGCCTTGTTGGCCTGCACCGCCATGCCGGTGATCCCGCTGATCAACCGCGATGCTTTGGTGATTTCGGTCGTCACGATGCCGGTGCGCACCGGCAACACATCATGGCGCACGCGGATCGCCATGGCGATTTCCTCCACCGCGGCATTGCCGGCGCGTTCACCGATGCCGTTGATCGTCGCTTCGCACTGGCGCGCGCCCGCCATGATCGCCGCCAGCGTATTGGCAACGGCGAGACCGAGATCATTGTGGCAATGCGTCGAAAATATCGCCTTGTCGGCATCGGGGACGCGGTTGATGACATCACGGAACATCGCGCCATAGGTGTCGGGCGTCGCATAGCCGACCGTATCGGGCAGGTTGATCGTCGTCGCCCCGGCGCGGATCGCGGTTTCAACGGCGCGGCACAGGAAATCGGGGTCGCTGCGCGTCGCATCCTCCGCCGACCATTCGACGTCCTCGCACAGGTTGCGGGCATGGGTGACCGACGCAGCAATGGCGTCGAGCACTTCCTCCGGCGTCTTGTTGAGTTTCGCCCGCATATGCAGCGGCGAGGTGGCAATGAACGTGTGGATGCGCGGGCGCCGGGCATGGCGGACGGCGGCCCAGGCGCGATCGATATCGGGCATGGCGGCGCGCGCCAGGCTGGCGACGATCGCCGTATCGCACTGCTTGGCGACGGCAGTAACCGCTTCGAAATCGCCTTGGCTGGCGATGGCAAAGCCGGCTTCAATGATATCGACGCCCAGTGTTTCCAGCTGCGCCGCGACCTTCAATTTTTCTTCAAGGTTCATCGAACAGCCCGGCGATTGCTCACCGTCACGCAGGGTCGTGTCGAAAATTCGGATATGGTCGGTCATGATATGGTGCCTGTCTGAAAATTGGGTTCCGATATGGTAGCGGAAGGTCCCTCAGGCGCGGTGGCTCAAGCCCATCAGGGCGAACAAATACGTCGCGCCTAAGGGCGCGTAAGTCGCAGAAGCAGGAGGGCCACAAGCTGCATGACGCTCATATGCCCGCGGCGATTGTGATTGTCCAGCCCGAGAAACCGCGCTGGCATGCCTGTGTCAGACCAAATGGTCCAGAGAAACGGGAGCACCCAGTGGCGCCCCCGTTCCTGTCATCCGATCAGAAGCGCACCTGGCCGAACAGCCCGAATTCGTCATAACTGCCATCAACGCTGCCGCCGATGCTGCCATTGCTGGTCAGCAACACGCCGCCCAACGCCTTTTCATGTTTGTAGACCAGCGCAAAATCCACAATCTTGGCCGGGCTGTACTGAATACCAATGTTGTAATATTCGTCCTTGAAACCATTGGCCGTATCATTCTTCGGCTTGACCCAGTCATAGCGGCCGAAAATGCTGATCTTCTTGATCGGCGTGACGGTCCCGAACAGCGAATAGCCATTGGCCGAATCGCTGGGCACCGCCGTCACCTGCGTCCAGTTCTTGGCATGGTAATATTCGGCACCGACCGAAAAAATCTTGCCTTGATAGCCGATCAGCGCATCCTGGCGCTCGGCAGTATGCAGCAAAGTGGCACCCTGGATATCCTTGCCCAGCTTGCCGGTATAACCGCCCACCGCCACGGTGAAGCCATGATATTGTGCCGATACCCGGCCTTCGACATCCAATGTCTTGGACACATGGACATCGCGATAGCCGGCGCCATCGATGACCGAGACCTGATAGCTGATAATGCCATCAGCAAAACTGCCCAGCGCATGGATGCCCCAGTCGGTGGAGGTGCCAAACCGGGTGCGGTCGATAAGGACATTTTCAACGTGCCGATAACCGTAATTTGCTTCGGCAAACGGCACCCAGGGCATATCGGCGGCGCCAAGCCGGATGATCAGCGCCGGATCAAGCCGGGCTTCGACAAAGGCCTTTTTCACATACAGGCCCTTGCCGACCAGATTGCCCGTCTGGCCGACAACATTGTCTATATCGGTAGTGAAGTTCACCGAGAAAATATCATCGAATTTGTGATCGATGCCGATGTAGAGGCGCTTGATCGCCAGGTCGCCATCACCTTCGTTTTTGACGCCATTCGAAAAGCGGCTGATCGTCGTAAAATTATAATACATGCGGCCGCTGATCTTGGTCTCATCAAACCATTGCGCCTTGGGTTTGGGCTGGGTGGCCAGCGCCATCTTGACCTGATCGGGCATCGCCTGGGCCTGGGCATTGACCTGAGCCTGGGTCGCCTGTGCGTCTTCGACAACCGACTGGACTTTGACCTGAGCGTCGCTGGCTTGCGCGGCCGCCTGCTGGGTCGCGGCGGCTTGGGCGTCGAGCCTCGCCGTCAGGGCCAGAAGCTGGGCGCGCAGCTCACGAATCTCCTGGGCCTGGATGGAAGCCGCCGACGGGCCGGCAGGCTTTACCTTGTGCTTGGCCGTGGCATTGGCGGCGAAGGGCGTGATCGACAGGGCGATGGCACTGGCGCAAAGCAAGATGGTCTTCATATGTGACACGGTCATAACCCCTCATTCAGACGCTGGGGCAATTGCCATGCCCCCCGGCTGGTTTGAAAACTCGGTTCGCCGGAACATCGGCTCTGGCGACGCTTGGATCGGTTGGCGGCCATGCTGGGGCTACATCACCCCAGCCCCGGCCGTTCAGCCTTACTTCGCTATGGAAACGCCCTTAACGCCGGCCCAGCTGGCCTGCGCCTGGTCAACAGCGATCTGCGGCAGCGGGATATAGCCCAGTTCCGTGGCCAGCTTGTCGCCATTCTTGAAGGCCCAGCTGAAGAAGCTGAGCGCTTCCTTGATCTTGGCCGGATCAGCCGGCTTGGCGGGCACCAGAATATACGTCGAGCTGACGATCGGCCAGGTATTGGCACCCGGCAGCGCCAGCATGTTGACCACCCCGTGCTTGGCCTTGCTCCAATCAGCCTGCGCCGCGGCGGCATTGAAGGACACCGGCGTCGGATCAATGAACTTGCCATCCGCATTGCTAAGCTTGGTGGTCGTCAGCTTGTTGGCCGCGGCATAATTATATTCGACATAGCCGATCGCGCCCGAGGTGTTCTTGACGTTGCCGGCAACACCGTCATTGCCTTTGCCGCCCTGGCCGACCGGCCAGCTGATTGCCTTGCCGGCGCCCAGGGTCCAGCCGGCGGCAGTCTTGACCAGATAATTGGTGAAGATCGCTGTGGTGCCCGACGAATCCGACCGGTAGACCGGGGTGATCGGCATCGGCCGCAGCTTGATGCCGGGATTGGCGGCGAGAATGGCGGGATCATTCCACTTGCTGATCTTGCCCTGGTAGATAGCGGCGACCAGATCGGGGGTCAGCTTCAACTGGTTGCTGGCGAGGCCGGGCAGGTTGACGATCAGCACTTCCGAACCGATCACAGCCGGGAACTGCACCAGGCCATTGGCGACAATGTCTTCCTGCTTCATCGGATCATCGCTGGCACCGAAATCAACGGTGCGCGCCTTGATCTGCGTCTGCCCGCCGCCCGAACCGATCGACTGGTAATTCAGCGTGTTGCCGGTCGCAGCCTTATAGGCCGATCCCCATTTGGCATACAGCGGTGCCGGAAACGACGCACCAGCCCCGGTGATGTCGGCGGCCAGGGCCGGGACCCCGGAGGCAGCGCCGGCAGCCAGCAGCAGAACGGGCGCGGCGCGTTTGAAAAAGCTGATCATCAAAAGTCCTTATAGTCGAGACGGAGCATATGGGGCGGGGCGATCGCGACCGGTTACCGGCTCGTTTGCACCGGTATGTGAGATTTTTGTTACAATGGCCGATCTAGCCGGCCATGGCCAGCAGGGCGTGATCGCCGGTGGGTGCCCTATCCGACTGACATTGCAGCCTTAGCATTTCGGACATTAATTTTCCGCAACAGCGCAGGGTCGGCATGATCGCGCTACAGACGCGCGGCGCCGGCGCCACCGGGACGGCGATTTGCTGGCGGATTCTCCCGTGTCCGGCTTGTGCGCATCCCGCGCTTGCGCCATTCGAAAGCATGGCCATTTTCGGACCCGTCAACGATATTGCCCACAACATCCAGTTAGCAGTGGCGCCGGTGTTCCTGCTGTCGGGCATCGGCGCCATTTTGAATGTGCTGGCGGCGCGGCTTGGCCGCGTCACCGATCGCGCCCGCAAGCTGGAGGCCGATATACCGGGCTATCCGTCACTGCGCCGCCAGGAAGCGATTGCCGAACTCGGCGTGCTCGACAAGCGCATGGGCGCGACCAACCGCGCCATTGCGCTGTGCACCCTGTCGGCGCTGCTGGTCTGTGTTGTCGTCGCCGTGCTGTTCATCGGCGATCTGATGCCGATGCGCTGGACCGGGGTGGTGGCGATCCTGTTCATCACCGCCATGGCGCTGCTGATCGCCGGTCTGATGCTGTTCCTGTATGAAGTGCAGATCGCGCTGAGATCGGTGCGGATCAAGGCGGCCGTCATGGCGCGGGAGGCGGCCCAGGAATAAGACGCGCGACAAGCGCCCGGCGATAGGGCGCACAGGCCCGCCACAGGCACAGCGCCGACAGCGGTGCCGCGACCGCTATCAGCACGACAAGCGACCAGCGCACGGCGGTGTCCGCCCCGAACAGATGCTCGGTCATCAGAGCGGCCAGCGTCGGCCCGAGGCCGATGCCGGCAAGGTTGAGCGCGAACAGGTAGATCGCCGAGATCTGGCCGCGCATGCGGTTCGGCGTAATTTCCTGAAACGCCGCCGCAGCGGCGCCATAGGGCATGGCCCCGGCGAACAGATAGGGACACAGCAGCGCCAGACAAGCCCAGGGACCAGCCATCGTCATCGCCGCCACGCCGAACGGCAATGCTGCCAGCGCCGACACGATGCCGACCCGTACATTGGCGTCCTGGTGCCCGGCATCGCGCCAACGGCCCGCCAGCCAGCCCCCCGATATGATGCCCGACGTGCCGAAGACGAACAGCGCCGCCCCATAGCGCAGCCCGACATCGGTGGCGGTCCAACCATGGTTGCGGATGAAGTGCGACGGCACCCAGGCGGCGACGCCATTCCACATGATGCTGGCAATCGACAGGCCGGCGATCAGCCAGCCATAGGCCGCACCGTTTTGGCGCAGATAGCGCAACACATCGCCAAAGGCCGGGATGGCGGCATCGGTGACACCGCGGCGCGGCGGTTCACGCAAGGTCAGCACCAGCAGCGCAACGACCAGCCCCGGCAGCCCGACGAGGACGAAGACCTTGCGCCACGGTTCGGCATCATCGAGTCCCGGCATCGGAATGGCCGATACATGGGCGATCAGGGTGCCGCCGGCCATCAGCGCCAGCCCGCCACCCATATAGATAGCGGCGGAATAGCAGCTGAGCGCCCGCGTCAGCGCCTTGCCTTGGAACCAGTCGCTGAGCATCGAATAGGCCGCCGGTGACAGCGCCGCCTCGCCAACGCCGACGCCGATGCGCGCCGCGAACATGGTGCCGAAACTGCGGGCGAGGCCGCCCAGCGCGGTCATCACGCTCCACAGCGCGATGCCGACGGCAATGATCGTGGTGCGCCGGCGGCGATCGACCAGCCGGCCAATGGGGATGCCGAGCACGGTGTAGAAGACCGCAAAGGCCAGGCCATGCAGCAAGCTGAGCTGGACATCGCTGATCTGCAGCGAGGCCCGGATCGGCGCCACCATCAGGGTGAGAATGGTGCGATCGATATAGGCAAAGCTATAGGCGATGATGAGGACGAAGACGACGTACCAACCATAGCGGCCAGCCGGCGCGGCGCTGTCATCAGCCACGGGCGCGCAATTCGGTCTTCAGCACCTTGCCATTGGCATTGCGCGGCAGGGTTTCGACAAGTGCCAGTTCGCGCGGGATTTTATAGGCGGCGATCTTGCCGGTGCAATGCGCCGTCAGCGCCGCCAACGTCAGCCCCGGCGCGACGGCATAGGCCTTCAGGCGCTCGCCCCAGGTTTCGTCGGGGACGCCGATCACCGCGACATCGGCGATGTCCGGGTGGGTGAACAGCACTTCCTCGATCTCGCGCGGGTAGATGTTGACCCCGCCCGAGATGACCATGTCCTTCAGCCGGTCAACGATATAGAGGAAGCCCTCGCTGTCGCGCCGTGCCATGTCGCCGACCGACACCCAGCCGTCATTGACCGCCTTCGCGGTCTCCTCGGGCCGGTTCCAATAGCCACTGAACAGGACCGGCGAGCGCGACCAGAGTTCGCCGACCTCGTCCGCGTCGCAGAGGCTGCCGTCCGCGCGGCGCACTTCGGCCTCGACATGGGCAAAGGTGGTGCCGACGCAGCGTTCCTTGCGCAACTGGTCGGCGGGCCGCAGGTTGCAGACCAGACCGGTTTCGGTGGCGGCATAAAGTTCATTGAGCACAGTCGCGCCAAAATAAGGAATGATCTTCTCCTTCATCGCCTGCGGCAGCGGCGCCGCGTTGGCGAGGATCGCTTTGATCGGTGGCTGGGCGTATGTGGCCAACACTTCGGGGGGGAGCGCGAAAATCATCTGGAAATGCGTCGGCACCATGAAGACGCCGGTGATGCCGCCATGCTTCAACCGGTCCAGCACCAGTTCGGGTTCGAATTTGTCGAGGATTTCGATCGAGCCGCCCAACGACAAGATACCCGCCGGAAAGCCCAGCCCGCCGCCATGGTTCATCGGCGTCATGGCGAGGAAGCGGTCGTCGGGCCCGAAACAGCCGAATTCCGAGGCGCAGATCAGCCCGACCAGCATCCGTGAGCGGTGGGACAGGATGACGCCCTTGGGCTTGCCGGTGGTGCCGCTGGTATAGGGGATGGTCCAGGCGTCCCATTCATTGATTTGCGGCAGGGATGGCGGTGCGGCACTGGCCGCGAGCAACGCTTCATAGCCCGCGCCTATTTCGACGATGCGGGCGCCGGGCGCAGCGGCCTCGACGGCAGCACGCGACGCTGCATCGACAAATACGATGCCGGCGCCGCAATCTTCCAGATGGGCGGCAATCTCCGGCGCGGCGAGACGCGGGTTGATGGTGGCAACGGCGGCGCCGGCATCGGGCAGCCCGGCGACGATCTCGATGAACTCGATGGCGTTGCGCGAAATAATGGCGACATTGTCACCCCTGGCGACGCCCAATGCCGTGATGGCGGCGTCGCGCAGCGCCGCGATGCGCGACGCCAGTTCGCCGAAGGTTCGGGTCTCGGCCCCATAGATAATCGCCGTCTTGCCGGGATCGCGCCCCGCCGCCGCGCGGATCGCGTCGCCAAAGGTCATCGAGCGAAAGGTCGCCGGCTTCATCGCGGCAACCGGCTGAATACCGCCAGGGCGTTTTCGCGCATCAGCCTTGCATGGCTCGCCGGCCGCAGACCCAGCGCCGCGACTTCGGCCACCGCGCGTTCGGGGTCGATTACCGGCCAATCGGTGCCGAACAATATCTTGTGGCTGCCATAGCTGTCGGCATAGCGGACATAGGCGGGCGGCCAGTGCTTCGGCGCATAGGCGTCGCCAGCCGAAAAGATATTGTCATGCTTCCAGCACATGGCGATCATTTCATCGGTCCAGGGCACGCCGATATGGATGCCGATGATCTTCAGTTCCGGAAAATCGATGGCGACCTGATCGAGCAGGATCGGCCGCGCCACCGAAGGCAGGCGGCGTTCCTTGGAATAGACCAGATTCTGGCCGACCTGCATCATGATCGGCACATCCAGCTCGCAGCATTTGGCATAGACCGGGTAGATCTGCGCCGCGTCGGGTGGGCAGCCGAACCAATGCGGATACCAGTGCGCGCCGACAAAGCCGAGTTCGCTCACCGCCCACTCCAGGTCGCGGAGCTGTTCCATGCCCCGCGTCTGGTCGATCCCCGCCAGCCCCGAAAAGCGGTCCGGATGTTCCGCCACCATGTCGGCGATGACCTGATAGGGAATCTCCCATGACCCGCGAACCCGCAAATCGCCGGCGCGCACCGCGATCAGCAGCGATCGTTCGATCCCGGCACGGTCCATCTTGCGCAGATAATCATCGGTGCTGACCCCGCCGAACATGGCGGGCGCCATGCGCACCTGGCGCTTGAAATCATCATCCAGCCCGGTCCAGCCATTGGCGACAGCTTCTGGCGTGTAGATGTTGCAGACGATGTCGATATAGCCGGTCACTTATGTCCCCTGGAGCGTGATGACGTTAGATGGGATCGCCAGGACGGTGCTGATTTTGGTGCGTGGCGAGGAGCGAGGAAAGCGTCGATGCAGCCCATCGCCGCCGACGAGTGACGCTGCCACGCGCCGAAAGCAGCACCGCCCCGAAGGAGTTGCCCGCAGGGCAATCATGGTGGTGCCATCTGACGTCATCGCGTTCTAATTCAGTGCCAGTTCGGCGCGCATGCGCAGCACCGCCTCGGCCGCAACCGGTGGCAGGCCGGTCAGCGCCGCCAACGCCGCCTGTTGTTCAGCCAGCGTCGCGGGTGAGCGATAAAGCACCTCCCACATCGATTTGAGCACCAAATTGAGCACGCTGCGGCGCGGAAAGCCCGCCGCGGTGCCGGTGCGCTCGCCATTGATCGCCGCCTCGGCCAGTGCCTGCGCCAATGGCCTGGCGGGCAGCGGCGCGGCGACAACGGCAGCACCCTTCACCGCCACGCTGCGCCCCGGATAGGCCTGATGGTCGCGCTGAAAGGCGATGTATTTCGGGTCCAGAAACGGCAGATCGACGCCGAAATAGTCCAGCGGTGCCCCTGCCACCGGGTGGATACCGCGCAGCGCTTCCGGGGCTTTGCCGCCCTCCACCCAATCGGTGATCGCCGCCATGTAATTGATCGCATAGGCGCCTTCCCCGCCGGCACAATGGTCCATGCCGGGGATCATGAACAGCCGCGCAAAGGCCCGCGTCGGCGCCGGCCCGCCCATGGTGCGCTCCACCGTCTGATAATAATCCAGCGTCGGCGGCGGCATGACACTGTGATCGGCCCAGCCGTGGACCAGGATCAATTTGCCGCCATTATCGCGGAACGGCCGCAGATCGGGGTTGTTCGGCGTGTTGAGCGTTTCGATCGTCGCCGGGTCGCCGCGGCCGATGGCCAGGTCGAACACTGGCTGCGAGGTTTCGCCGGGCAATGTCGCGTTGCGCAGATAATTGCCGATCCAGTTGAATTCGCTGCCCGGCATGGCGCCGTGCAGCCGGTAAATCTTGTCGGCGACCGCAACCTGCGCCGCGGTCAGGCAATCAGCGCTGTCTCCCGTTTTGCACAGCAACGCCGCCGGCTTGAAGCCGCACTGTTCCGGGTCGCCGATCAGGCCGTCCATGATCCCGTCACCCTTGTCACACGCCGCGACGGCGCCGCGGTGGAGCAGCAGGGTCTTGCGGTTGGGCAGGGTCGGCAGCCCGTTCACGCCGGTGTTGAAGCCATCGACATCGGCAACGCTTGCGGCCTTGCGGTTGCCGAACGGCGCCATGCTGGCCGGCGCGATGGCCACGATCCCGTCAAAATCCTCCGGGAAACGCTGCGCCTCGATCAGCCCCTGCCGCCCGCCGGTCGAACAGGCGAAGAAATAGCTTTTGCGCGCATCCGCCCCGTAAAACGCCCGCAGCACGGCGCGCCCGGCAACGGTCGTCACATGCGTGGCACGATAGCCGAAATCAACCAGGCCCTGAAGGTTATCCTTCACCCAGATATTGTCGATCAGCGTCGACCGGTGCCCCATGTCGGTGTGCAGACAGGCATAGCCATCGCGCAAATGGCTGGCACAGGCGAGTTCCACCGCCACCGTCCCGCAACTGCCGCCGCAGCCGCGCACCAGATAGCGGCCGTTCCAATTGTCCGCCGGCAGCAACATGGCAAAATTGACGGTGGGGGCGACATAGCCCTCGACAACGCACGCCGCGACCTTGCCGTTTGCAGCAGCGCGGTAGGTAGCGCTGACAATCTGCGTCGGCGCCCCCGGCAGCCCGGCAAAGCGATCCCCGGCCAGCGCCTGGCAGCGTTCAGCGGCGGGCGGGGCGGCGGTTTGGGCAGTGGCAGCAACAGGCCACAACAGCAGGCCCAGCACCAGGGACAGCACCGCGACGACCTGCCTTACGTCTCCCACCCCCCCGATTCGCCCTTGCGAACCGAGAGTAGGGAGGGTCGGGGTGGGGGCGCGCCTTTGCCGCCGGGTTTGCGCGTGGTGGCGCAACACCCACCCCGGCCATCCCCACTCGCCGCTGCGCGGGGGGGGAGGGAGCAGATGGTCAGCCGTCACCCCGCCTTCCACGCCGGCACCCTTTTCTCCCGAAAGGCACGATAGCCTTCGCGGCCAAATGGCTGGGTGCGGTTATAATGCGCAAACGCCCGCAGTTCGAGCGCCGCCCCGTCGGCAACGCTCAACCCGTCGCCGTCGCGCATGATCGCCTTCAGCGCCGCCAGAGCGGGCCGCGGCTTGTCCACCAGCGTCCTGGCAAAGGCCCGCGCTTCATCGAGCAAATTCGCCAGCGGCACAGACTTGATGGCAAGGCCGATGTCCACCGCCGCCTGCCCCTGATACCATTGCGCCGTCCATAAAATCTGCTTGGCGCGCATGTCGCCCACGCGGCGCCGCAGCCGCAGGGTGACACACGCCGGCACCACCCCGGCATCGGTATGGACATCGCCCACCTTGGCCTCATCGGCGACAATCATGAAATCACACCCCAGCGAGATTTCGAACCCGCCGGCGCGGGTGAAGCCATTATTGGCCACGATCGTCGGGATCGGCAGATTTTCGATCCGGGTGATGATGGCGTTTATCCGGGCGACAATCCGATCGAAGAAATCCAGATTAGCAAACGCCCGGTCAAGCAGATCAAGATCCAGCCCCACACAAAACGCCCGCCCCTCCCCGGTCAGGATCAACGCGCCGATCGACTCATCACTTTCGCAATCCTCCAGCACCGCCTCGATATCATCCAGCCGCGCCTCAGTAATGGCATTCAGATTGCCGGGCGTGGCAAAGGTCGCCACCGCAATGTGATCGGCCTTGTCATAGCGCAGCGTCGAAAAATTCATGCAGCACTCCCCGGAAGTGGCGCGATGGTTGCCGGTGGTGATAGCGCGGCGCCAGCGATGTGCGCGGTATAGCCCGGCATTCGGGTATAAGGGTGAGGATCAGGCGTAACGGGCGACCGGACGGATCTTTCCTTTCGCACTGCAAAACGAGTCTAAATCCCCGCCGTCACAGGGTCATAGCCAATGATCGCCGGATCGCTCGAAGGCGCCGCCGCGCCATCATAATTGTCCGGGTCGCGCGCCTGGGTCAATTCGCCCTGTTCGATCGATTTGGCGTGGATCAGCGCGGTGCGCGGGCGGCGGGCGGCTTCATAGCGCGCGAGGGCCGGGGCAACGGCGCCTTCCGACGCAAACGCCCGGGCCAGGATCATGCCGTCTTCGATGGCCATGGCGGCGCCCAGGCCGAGGAAGGGCAGCATGGCGTGCGCGGCGTCACCGAGCAGCGTCACCCGGCCGTGCGTCCAGGCGTCCAGCGGCGCGCGGTCGAACAGGCCCCATTTGATGGCGCCGGTGGCGTGATCGATCAAGCCGAGCACATCGGGGTGGAAGCCTGCAAAATCGGCGCGCATTTCGGCGACGCTGGCCGGCGTTGACCAACCATCGCCGATCCACACATCCGTCGCCGCAATCCCCACGCAATTGACGATGGCGCCGCCGCGCAAAGTGTAGCGGTTGAAGGTGCGGCGCGGCCCCAGCCAGACGGCGCCGCGGCCTTGCGCCATGAACGGCCGGGCGATTTCCGCCGGCACCAGGAAGCGATAGGCAATTTGCCCGGTGAAGCGCGGCGAATCGGCGCCAGCGATGATTCCGCGCACCACCGAGCGCACGCCATCGGCGCCGATCAGCGCCTTGCCTACGGCGCTGTCGCCATTGGTGAAGGCGGCGTGCACAGTGTCGGCGCTTTGGTCGATCGCGGCGAGCGAATGGCCGAGGCGGACCGGCGGCCCCAATTCCTCGAAAGCCGCGACCAGGACGGCGTGCAGGTCGGCGCGGTGAATCTGGCGGCCGATATCGGCGACGCCATCATCGGGCTCCCCCGAACCGAAATCCGGCGCGCCGGCGAGCAACCGCGCACTGGCATAATGCAGGAAGGGAAAGGCTGAGCTGCGGCAGGCGAAGGGTGCAACCTGGTCCTGCACGCCCAGCGCCCGGAACACCGATTGCGCACCGCGGCTTAGTGTCAGGCCGGCGCCGACTTCGCCCAGGCGATCGGCCTGTTCATGGATATCCGCATCAAAACCGGCGCGGCGCAGCGCGATGCCGGCGACCAGGCCGCCGAGGCCGGCGCCGATGATGAGGATTTTCATGGCCCAAAACTCATGGCTTGACCCCGATGGCAAAGCTGATCGCCTTGGTTTTCAGATAGGCATCAAGCCCCTCGCGGCCCAGTTCGCGGCCCCAGCCGGATTGGCGGTTGCCGCCGAAGGGGGTTTCCGGGCTCATCGCGCCATGGATGTTGATGCCGACCTGGCCCGAATCAATTCGTTTGGCAACGCGCAGCGCTGTCTGGATGTGCGAGGTCCACACCGACCCCGACAGGCCATAGGGCGTGCCGTTGATCGCGGCGATCAGTTCATCCTCATCATCAAAGTGCAGGATGCTGAGAACCGGGCCGAACACCTCCTCCTGGGCGATGCGCATGTCGGGGGTGACGCCGGTAAAGATGCTGGGACCGATGAAATGGCCGGGCGAATCAATCGCCGGGGTTTCCAGCAGCGGCACCGCGCCTTCTGCCTTGGCGATGGCAGCATAGGCTTCAATCCGCGCCTTTTGCCGCGCCGAAATCGCCGGGCCGAGCACGGTATCGGGTTGCAGGCCGTCGCCGATCTTGAGGGACGCCGCAAACCGTGCGACGCCCTCGGCAACCTGGTCATGCACATCGGCATGAACGAACAGCCGCGAACCGGCCATGCATTGCTGCCCCGTTGACAGGAAGCAGGCCATCGCCGCGGCCGGAATCGCCGCCGCCATATCGGCATCGGGAAAAATGACGACCGGCGATTTGCCGCCAAGTTCGAGCGTGACACGCTTCAGATTGCCGGTCGCCGCTTCGACAATCTTGCGACCGACGGCAGTCGATCCGGTGAACGCGATCTTGTCGATCCCGGCATGGCCCGCCATCGCCCCGCCAATGTCCTCGCCGAACCCGTGCACAAGGTTGAAAGCCCCGGCCGTACCCCCCGCTTCGCCCCATAAACGCCCGAAAATCTCCCCGGTCAGCGGCGCCAGTTCGGCGGTTTTCATCACCATCGTGCAGCCCGCGGCCAGCGCCGGCGCCATCTTCATCGCCATCATCCCCGGCGGGGCATTCCACGGCACGATGGCGCCAACGACGCCGATGGGTTCGCGGATTGTCGCCACCAAAAAATCCTGGCCGGGCCGCGCGCCGATAGTGGGGGCGAAGCTGTCGCCGCTGATTTTCGTCGCCCAGCCGGCATAATAGCGAAACAATTCAACGGCCAAATACTTCACCACCATGCGCGATGACGACAGCGGCGAGCCATTGTCGAGCGTCATGATCTCGGCAACCAGGTCCAGATTGGCCTCCAGCAGATCGGCAAAACGGGCAAGAATGACGCCGCGATCGCGCCCTGACATGCGCCCCCAGGCGCCGTTCGCCGCCGCCCGCGCCGCCGACACCGCCGCATCCAGCTGATCCAGCGATGCCGCCCCCACGTCGGCGATCTGTACCGCAGTGGCCGGATTTTCCACAATAATCCGCCGCCCGGCACCGGCCACAAATTCACCACCAATCAGCAGGTCATGCCGGCCAGCGAGAAAGGCCAACGCCGCCTCTCTCGGTTCAACCGATTGAAATGTATGGGTTTGCACCGATCGCCGCCTCCGGGTCGCGGCCGGGCCGCTGCGGCGGTGATGTGCACCGATCCGCCGCCGGGCAGCCAGACCGGGCCATCCGGCTAACCGAAGTGCGGGCGGCATCAGATCGTGACCTGCGTCACCTCACCAGCAAAAGCCAGCCGCTCTATCTCGGCGGCCATGGCTTTCAACCGCGGCACAAAGTCCCGCACCACGCGCTCATGGGTCAACCCAGCCGCCATGAACACCATCAGCAGCACGGCCCTGACCTGGCCGTGCGCCATGATCGGCACGCTAACGCTGCGTTCGCGGCCATGATCAAGGCCAAAGCTGTAACCATGGGCCTGGGCCTCGGCGATGGCATGGCTGATGCGGCTGATATCGCGCGCCGGCGCTTGGGCGGGATCATTGGACGCGCCCAGGATATCGAGCATGATGCGCCGCTGTTCGGCATCGACAAAGGCCAAATGGGTGATCCCGCTGCTCGATACCGCCATGGCAATCTCGGAACCAATGTGGCGGCGGTGCAGCCGCAGCGACGTCGATGGATCGGTGGTCACCCGCAGGCTCATATATTCGCCGGTCGGCGTGGCGATGCACAGCGGCCAGCCGATCGACCGCGTCGTTTCGAACAACAACGGCGTCGCCACATGCGCGATCCAGCTTTCATCCGAAAAGCCGCCACTGAGCGCACGCACGCGGGATGTGAGGAAATAGCGTTTCGTTTCCGGGTCTCGCGCGACAAAACCTTCGGCCAGAAGCGTCATCAATACCCGCTCGGCGGTGGTGCGCGGCAGCTCCTGCGATCGGCTGAGTTCCGAAATCGTGATCGAACCTTGCAGGTTGATCAGCGCCATCGCCTTCAACCCGCGCTTCAGCGATTTGAGTTCCTGATCGCTGTCCAAAGCCTGTCCCGCCTGTTCTGACCCTGCAGCAAGTGTCGGTCCCGCGGGGCGCAATGACAAGATGGCTTGCGTCAGACGCAACCCTGGATGCGCAAACCGCTGTGGCAAGCATAGCTGGCTTGGTGCATTCAGATGCGCTGTGGCGACAAGGGGCACGGGCATGGCAGCGGCGAACGATTTCTTCATCACTGGCCCGGCCGGCCGTCTGTCCCTGCGCAGCAAAGGGCTGGAAGCCCGGCCCCGGCACATTGTCATCCTTATCCAGGGCGCCAATTTGTCGGGGCAGCTAGGCTATGATTTCAGTTTTTCGGGCGGCAGCGACTATTCGTTCATGGATGCGCTGGTGGCACGCCGCTTTGGCGCCATCACCTTTTCCATCCGCGGCTATCGCGATTCAGAATTGTCCGGGCATCCGCATGGCGTCCAGACCGATCAGGCTATCGAGGACACAGCGGCGGTCATCGACTGGGCCATCGCACAAGGGTTCGCCCGGCCACACCTGCTAGGCTGGTCCTGGGGTGGCCGCATCGCCGGGCGCTATGCCGAAACCAACGGCGACAAGATCGGCCGGCTTGTGCTGCTCGATCCGGCGATCGGCGGCGGCAACAAGGTGCCGTTTCCGGCACCGACCGATTGGTGGCTGAACACCGCCGCCTATTTCCGTGATCGGCTGGAGCTGGAATTCATGGACGCGGCGGCCCATGAGCAACTGGCGGTGCAAGCTGAAGCGCGCGAACCGCGCGCGCCAAACGGCATCAGGGTGGAAAATGAAAGGGGCAGCATCGCTGCCGATGCGGCGAAGATAGGCAACCCCACGCTGATGCTCTATGGCTTTGCCGCCGGCATGCAGAATTACATGCAGGGCGGATCGGCGCGCGCCAGCTTCTTCGAAACCCTGCCCAGCCATGACAAAGCCTTGGTGATCGTACCGGATGGCGGCGATTATGGCCATCTGCAGAACGCCCGGCACCGCATCTGGAAGACAGTGGCGGACTTCCTGGATGGCTGAGGCCGGAACCGGCGGTGCCGCACCCATGATACGTAGACGCTATGTTGATGCCGGAGGCGGCCAGATTCATCTCCGGGAAAGCGGCTGGCGCGCTGGCGGTGTGCCTTTGGTCTGCCTCCACGCCACCGCCTATTCGTCGCGCAGTTTCACGCCGCTGATGAGGGCGTTCGGGGACCGGCACCATCTCATCGCCGTGGATGCGCCCGGCTATGGCGAGTCCGATGCCCCGACCCACCGCCCCGACATCGCGGGCTATGCCGACACCATCGCCCAGTCGATTGCCGGCGTAATCGGCACCGGCACGCCGTTCGACATTTTTGGCTATCACACAGGCGTGGCCATGGCGGCCGAAATTGCGATTGCCGCGCCGGGGCTGGTGCGGCGCATGGTGTGGCTCGGCGTGCCCTATTTCCAGGCACTGAATTTCGAGGCCTGGCGGCAGCGGCTGGCGGGCGAACATAGCCTTGGCGCCGCGCTGTCACAATTCGACGAACGCTGGGACTATCTAGTGACCAGCCGTTCCGATGGGGTCAGCCTGGAACGCGGCTTTGGCAATTTCGTCGATGAACTCAAGGCCTGGCCAAACGGCTCGTGGGCCCATGCCGCCCTGTTCGGTTGGGATGCCGATGGCCGCCTGCCGCTGATCAGCCAACCAACCTTAATCCTCAACCCGCAGGGCCATCTCGCCGAGCCATCGCGGGCGGTAGCCAGCCTGATGCCGAATTCAGACGTGACGGAGCTCAGGCATTTGTCGGGGGCCGTACTCGAAACAGCCCCAGCGGAGATCGCAGCGTTGACGGGCCACTTTCTCGGTTGCGAGCACAGCCCTTGGGCAAGGGCATAAATCCCTTAACACCAGCGCGGCTGGATCATGCCCGCGCCAAAATATTGCGGGAACATCTGCTGCAAATCCCGCCAGCCGCGTGGATTGAGCGGCGGCGCCAGCTCAGCCTTGACCATCAGGCCCTTGACCATGAATCGACACGGCATATCGCCAAAACCCAGCCAGGCCGGTGCCCCGATTTCAAAGCTGTATGTGCCGGTTGCCGGCACCGACGGGGCATTAGAGGCAACAGCATCGGCATCGGCGAGCCATTGAAGCACGGTGCGTGATTTTGTGGCCTGGCCACTGTCGAGATCAGGAATGCCGTCAAGACCGGGGAAAGCCCGGGTCTTCACCTCGGTCTGGGTGATGCAGATGCGATTGCCGATGGTGGCGATGTCGATCGTCGCTGATTCGAGCGCGGCAAAGGCTTGCACCACGTCGAACATGGCGAGGCCCGTGCCGGTTTCGCGCAGGCTGAACCCCGATGGCCCTTCCTCGAAGGTCTTGGGGTGGTCCGATGTGACGCCGGTGATCGGGTTGGTCCATGGGCCCGGCAATTCCCCGGTGATGGCGTCGCGGAACAGGCCGATTTCCCACCAGGGCACCCGGAAACTGTCTGGGTCCAGCGTCTGCGTCCGGTAGATCATCACCGTTTCGACATGGTTGACGATCAATTCGGGATGACCCTCGGCCTGCGCCGTCGTCGTGCCAAGATACCACCAGGCGCTGTCGGCTTCATCGAGCGAGCCCAGCGTTTTCCGGTAGATATCGAGCGGGCGCATGGCGGTTCCTCAACTATAGGATGCGCCGGGCGTCGCCGCGCGGCGGAAGCGTTCGATGACCAGTTGCGCCTGCGGTGTCAGCAGGCCGCCTTCGCGAAAGAACAGCCCGACCTTGGTCTGTTCAATGGGGGTTTCACATTCCAGCGGCACAATATCGCCGATCTGAATATCGTCCCGCACCACATCTTCGGGCAGGATGGTCAATGTGTCGCTGGTCTTGACCATCGATCGGATCAGCGAAATCGAGTTGGTGCGCAGCACCTGGCGCGGCACGCTCAGCCCGCGACTTTCAAAGAACAGCCCGAAGCCGCGCTGCACGCCTTCGCTCGACAGCATCGCCCAATCGGCATCGGCAAGCTGCGCCCGGCTGGCGGCACCGATGGCGGCGAACGGATGCCCGCGCCCGGCCATGACACGCGACCGGTGCGAGCGCAGTGGTTCGATGACCACGCCGTCGCTGCGGCGGATCTGCCCGATCAGGCCAAAGGCGAAATCGATCGATTCGGTTTTTACGCGCTCAAGCAGTTCCATGAAGCCATCGGCGATCACCGTGACCTTCAGGTCCGGCCGTTCACGGTGCAGATCGGCGAGCAGTTCCGGCACCAGATAGGTGCCGTAGTTCTGGGTGATCCCGAAGGTGACTTCACCGACGCGCGCCTGTTCGATGGCGCGCACTTCATCGACCGCCTTGGCAACCTCGTTAAGGATGACCCTGGCGCGGCGCAGCACGCTTTGGCCATAGACCGTGGGTTCGACCCCCTTGGGTCCGCGGATCAGCAAAGGCACCCCCAGCCGGGTTTCCAGGCTCTTGATGCTGCGGCTCAACCCCGACTGCGAGATGAAGGTCGAATCGGCGGCTTTCAGCAGGTTACGATGCTCGACGGCCGCCATCAGATGCTTGAGCTGCTGAATTTCCACAACGGCGACTCCTGTCATGATGCGGCATGCGCAATCATTTCGGAGTTGATATCACTTTTACGCAAGTCTGTCATAGGGCTGAAACCCAAGGAACCGGGGTTGACCAGGCCAGCCGGATCGAGCGCGAGTTTCAACTGCGCGGCGAGGCGCGCGATGCCGGGGCTGCGCGTCGCCAGCCACGGATAGCTTTTGCCAATCTGCATATGCGCAGCGCCGCTTTCGGTGAATACGGCGGCGATCTCAGCGCGCATCGCCATGGCGGCGACCGTGGCGGCCGGCGGCGCAGCAAAACCGGCCAGGCCCGCCAGATCGCTGGTTTCGCGCGTGCGGTCGTGCAGGAATTGCTGCTGGTCATCCCAATAGATCAACGGTTCGATGCCGACGGCCTGGCTGCCAACGGCAAAGCATATGACCCCGCATTCGACGCCCAGCGCCGCCCGCGCTGCGCCGTTTTCAGCAATGACAGCGCGAATGCGCTGGTTGAGCGCTTGGGCGCCGCTGTGATTGATCAGACCGTGCACCGGCAGGTTACGGCGCGGCGCGCGGCGTTCGGGGCTGTTGAAATTGATGAACGGCGTGCCGCGCATCGCCATCGGCGCTGTGGGAGTTACCGCGGCCCCGCCATGGCCGGCGGCGAGTTCATGGACAGCGGCGAGCTTGGCACCGGCCCCGGCCGCACTGAAATCATCGATGGTGACGTTGAGCACGAAAGTATCGGCGGCAAAGGCGCTGCGCCCGGCCAGCGCGATACGGCCGGCGTTCTTCAGCCCGCCGAGCAATGAACCGCCGCCGCGCGCGACGCCCGCCAGGAATTTCAAGTCCTCGCCAAAGCCAAGGCTGGCGCCCGCCATGATCTTCACAAAATACGGGTCCCACAAATAGCATTCGGCGGCCAGTCCGGCGCGCGCGATATCGGAAAGCGCGGCAAGCGCAGCGGCGCCATCGGCAAAGGCAATGCTGGCATATTCCTGATGCGGCGGGAACGCGATCAGCTTGAGCACCGCCCGCGTCTTGAAGCCGAGCGCGCCGGTATCATTGAGAAACAGCCCGGTAAGATCCGGGCCATAGTTGCGCAAAAATGGCGAGGCATCGCCCGCCCCACCCCAGCTTCCGGTGCGCACCAGGCTGCCGTCGGCCAGCACAACCTCCACCGCCAGCACCGATTCCGCCGCCTGGCCATATTGCGTCGAGCCGAGAAAGAATGACCCCTGCGACAGCGCCCCGCCAACTGTGGCGCTATAGCCCGACATCGGCCCGAAATAGGGGGTACGCAGCCCCTGGGCCTTGAGCGCCTCATACAGATTGGCCCATGTGACGCCGGCATCGACGATGACCAGCATATCGTCGCGGCGGATGTCGATGGCATCGAGGCGGCGCATGTCGATGGTGACGCTGCGCTTGCTGACCGGTACATAGCCGCCGGTATAGGAAAAGCCGCCGCCGCGCGGGATGACGGCGATGCCGGCTCCAGTACACAGCGCCACCGTCTGCGCCACAAGTTCGGCGTTGGCCGGGGCGACAATGGCAAGTGCAGTTTCACCGCGGCGGCTGATGTCGGTCGAAAAAAAGGTGCGTTTTTCCAGGCCAAGCGTCACGGCATCGGCGCCGAGAAGGTCGGCGAGTGCCGCGATGATGGCCGTATCGTCAGTATCGGATGGCGGGGTGATCATGCCGGCATGAGACGCCGGCCACTGCTGACGCGCAAAGCGCTCGGGCAAGACGCACCGCTATTCGGTGGCGAACTCCGCACGTATCGCAACGCTGTGCGCGCCGATGGCAGGCACAGTGCGCGACACTTCAGGAGCGCCGGCAATCGCTGGCAACGCAGGCAATGCCACCGGCCCGCCCGGCGTGTCGATGGTCTGCCGCCGTAACTGCGAATGGCGAGACAGGTCGGCAACCTCATTGACCGCGGCATAGGCGATGCCGGCGGCCGCAAGGCGCGCAATCGCCTGGTCACGGTTCAGCCCCGCGAACACCGCCGCGACGGCCGCATCAAGCGCCGGCCGGTTGGCCACACGCAGGCTGTTCGACAAAAAGCGGGCGTCGGCCGCCAGTTGTGGCTGTTCCAGTGCAATCGCGCACAGCCGTTGCCATTCGCGTTCATTCTGCACCGCCAGCACGATCCGCCGCCCATCGCCACAGCCAAACGCCCCATAGGGCGCGATCGAGGGGTGATTGAGCCCCGCCCGCCTGGGCGCCGCGCCCCCATGTTCGTAGTGCAGCAGCGGCACCGTCATCCAATCGGCAATGGCATCGAAAAGCGATACCTCAATAGTCCGGCCCTCGCCGGTGCGACCGCGGGCGATCAGCGCTTCCAGGATCGCCGCATGGGCGTTCATGCCGCAGGCGATATCGGCGACCGACACGCCGACACGCCCGGCCTCGCTGGCGCTGCCGGTGATCGCCGCCAGCCCGGTTTCGCACTGGATCAACAGATCATAGGCCTTCATGTCGCGTGCCGGGCCGGATGAACCATAGCCCGAAATATCGCAGGTGATCAGCCGCGGATGCCGCGCGCGCAGATCCGCCGCGCCAAAGCCGGCGCGCGCCGCCGCTGCCGGTGCCAGATTCTGTACAAAGACATCGGCGCGGGCGATGATCCGCGCCAGCAGCGCCGCATCGCAGGCCTGTTTGATATCGAGAACCAGCGATTCCTTGCCCTGGTTCAGCCAGACGAAATAGGCGCTTTCGCCATTTACGACATGGTCATAGTCGCGAGCGAAATCACCTTCGGCGCGTTCGATCTTGATGACCCGCGCGCCCCCCGCCGCCAGCCGCGCGGTTGCCAGGGGCGCAGCGACCGCCTGTTCAACGGCCACCACCAGAATGCCGTCCAGGGCGCCGGCCATCAGAAGGACTTCGGCAGGCCAAGCGCATGGGTTGCGACGTGGCTGAGGATCAGGTTGGTTGAAATCGGCGCCACCTGGTACAGCCGTGTCTCGCGGAACTTGCGCTCGATGTCATATTCCTCGGCAAAGCCGAAGCCGCCGTGCGTCTGCACGCACATGTCGGCGGCGTACCAGCTGGCTTCGGAGGCCAGCATCTTGGCCATGTTGGCCTCGGTGCCACAGGGCTCGCCGGCGTCATACAGCGCCGCCGCGCGGTCAACCATCAAGGCCGCCGCCGACAATTGCACATGGGCACGGGCGATGGGGAACTGGATGCCCTGGTTTTCGCCGATGGCGCGGCCGAACACCTGGCGGTCGCGGGCATAGGCGGCAGCGCGATCAATGAAGAATTTGCCATCGCCGATACATTCGGCCGCGATCAGGATGCGTTCGGCGTTCATGCCCGACAGGATGGTGCGAAACCCCTGGCCTTCGGCGCCGATCAGATTGACCGCCGGCACCCGAAGATTGTCGAAGAACAGCTCGGTCGTCGCATGGTTGAGCATGGTGCGGATCGGCCTGATCGTCAGGCCATTACCCACGGCAGTCTTCAGATCGACGATCAGCACGCTCATGCCATCACTCGATCGCACCGTCGCCTCGCGCGGCGTGGTGCGGACGAGCAGGATCAGCAGGTCACTGTATTCGGCCCGGCTGATCCAGATTTTCTGGCCATTGACGATAAAATCATCCCCGTCACGCCGGGCGAAAGTGGCAATGCGGGTGGTATCCGTGCCGCTGCCCGGTTCGGTGACGCCAAAGGCCTGGAGGCGCAGTTCGCCCGCGGCAATGCGTGGCAGATATTGGGCTTTCTGTTCCGCCGAACCGTGGCGCAGCAGCGTCCCCATCGTGTACATCTGCGCATGCGCTGCGCCGCCATTGCAGCCCGAGCGATGCACTTCCTCCAAAATCGCTGTCGCTGCGCCAATGCCCAGCCCCGAACCGCCATATGCCTCGGGGATCAGCACCGACAGATAGCCATCGCGCGTCAGGGTCTCGACGAAGTCGCTGGGGTAGGTCCGGTCGCGATCCTTGGCCTGCCAATAGGGGCCGGGAAACGCAGCACACAGCCGGCGCACCGAGTCGCGGATTTCGGGAAAGCTCTCGGCGTGCGGCGAATTCGTCATCATGCGCGCCTTATGACCATGGCGACGACGATCGCCAATACCGATCCGCAGGGCGACCGATGTGCGGGTATCGGAAACACCGGGCGTTGGCATGGCGCTCGCTGGCTGCCAGAAACGCAGAATGGCCGATGACTCCCGCCCCGATCGATACGCTGCGCTCGGGCTGGACCGCCTTGCGGCGCTATTCCCCGATGAACTTCGCGCCGCTCAGCAGACTGCTGCCGAAGAACGCGCGGCGCTCGGGCGCGTCGATGATCCCGCTGCCGAGCCAGCATGAGCGAGGACCTGCACTGGCTGGGCGTCGCCGACATCGGTGCTGCCTATCGTAATAGCAGCCTCACACCGGACTGTTTGGTGGCGGCCCTGCTGGCGCGCATCGCCGCGCTCGATGGCGAGTTGCACAGTTTTGTCCATCTTGATTCAGCGGGCGCCGTCGCGGCGGCGGCGGTCGCGACCGCCGAACTTGAGGCGGGGCGGGATCGCGGCCCACTGCACGGCGTTCCCTTCGGCATCAAGGACGTCATCGACGTCGCCGGCATGCCGACCACATGCCATTCGCGCACCCGCCTCGGCCTGGTGGCGGCTGCGGACGCCGATGTTATCGCCACCCTGCGCCGCGCCGGCGCGATCATCATCGGCAAGCTGGCGACGCATGAATTCGCTATTGGTGGCCCGAGTTTCGACCTGCCCTTCCCACCAGCGCGCAACCCCTGGAACCGCGATCATCACCCCGGCGGCTCATCATCCGGCGCCGGCGCGGCGGTGGCGGCCGGCCTGATTCCGGCGGCGATTGGCAGCGACACGGCGGGTTCGATCCGCAACCCGGCGAGCTGCTGCGGCATTGTCGGACTGAAGCCAAGTTATGAGGCCGTATCGCGGCGCGGCGTGTTTCCCCTGGCCTGGAGCCTCGATCATGTCGGGCCGCTGACGCGCTCGGTAGGTGATGCGGCGATCGTGTTCGACGTGCTGACGAGTGCCGCCACCGCGCCGGTTCCGGTCGCGGGCCTGCGCATCGGTTACGTCCGGCACTGGCACGAACACGACATGTCCGCCGACCCGGAGGTTGCCGCCGCGCTCGACTGCGTCGCTGCGACATTGGGGGCGGTCGATGTCACCCTGCCGCCGCTCGGCGATTTCGTCCTGGTCAATCGCATCGTCCTGCAAGCCGAAAGTTTCGCCATCCACGGCCAGGCGCTGCGCGACACCCCCGAACTGTTCGCCGCCCGCACCCGTACCGCCCTGCTACCCGGCGCCTTCCTGTCGGCGGAGGATTATATAAATGCCAAACGCCACCAGCGCCGCCTGACCGAGGCGGTCGATACGGCGTTCGGCAGTTTCGACGTATTGCTCACCGCCAGCAGCATGACCCCCGCCTGCCGCATTGACGACCCCGCCGAGATCGACCGCACCTACATGATGCAGGCCCGTGGCCCCTTCAACCTGACCAGCCACCCGGCGCTCGCGATGATGAGCGGGGTATCGGAGGGCGGGTTACCGCTGTCGGTGCAGTTTGTGGGGCGGCGGGGGGAGGAGGCGGCAGTTTTCGCGGCAGCGGGGGCGTGGGAGGCGGCTATGGGCGGGGCACTACGACCGCCGGAGGCGCGGCAATTGGCTTGAAGCGTCAGCAACATGTTACGCCTGACCGCAACAAGTGGCAGCGCCAGCACGCCCCAGTTAGTGGACGACCTCAATGCTTGGCCATAAACTCCACAATCAACCCCGTCGCCACCTCCGGCTGCTCCAGCACCAGATAATGCCCGCAATCGGCCAGCACATGCATCTCGGCGCCCGGAATCACTTTCGCAATTGTCGAAAATCCTACCCCTGAAGGCGCCGGGTTGAACGGCGTCATATTGTCCTCGGCGCCGGCCAGCAGCAGCGTCGGCGCCTTGATCAGCGGCAACAATGGGCTAAGGTCGGTTTTCTCGATGGTCTCGGTGCCAGCGATGAACGCCTCGGGCCTGGTCGCCGCAAACGCCGCGTACATTGTCTCGAACATCGCCGTCGCCTCGGGCCGCTCATAATAGCCGCGGGCGAAGCCGGCCACCGATGTCAGGTCCGTCACCGCCGTCATGCCGCTGTCGAGCGCGGCGCGTTTCCAGGTCTTGCGCATCATCCGCGCCGCCAGATCATATTTGGCCAGGAAGCAACTGAGCACCAGCCGGTCGATGATTTCCGGATGCCGCGCCGCCAGGGTCAGGCCTATCATCGCCCCGAACGACGTGCCGTGCAGGTTGATGCGATCATACCCCGCGGCGCGGACGAAGTCGTAAACCTGGCCCGCCAGCCCCTCCATGCCGCCGGGACGCGGGCTGCCGGTGCTTTCGCCATAGCCGGGCAAGTCCATGTCGATAACGGTGAAATGCTGCGCCATCAGCGGCGTCATGGCGGCGAAATTCTTGTGGCCGAAGGCCGAGCCGTGAAGCTGCAGGAACAACGGCCCGCTGCCCGTCACCTTGTACCAGATCGTTTCGCCCTTCGGCAGTGTCACGGTCGGCATGATCAATCCATCCTGAGCAAGGCAACAAGGCCCGAAAGGTCCGGCGCACTATCAAGGCCCCACACTGCCTCGGCGATCAGCGCGGCGCGGCCATCGGGCAGCACGCCGGCGGCATATTGCGCCAGCAGATCACCAAGCATGGCATCAGGCACCCGGGCGCCCGGCGTGCCGAGGAAATGATCGATATTGTGAAAGGCCATCGAACCATCGGTGTAATGCACCGTCAGCGCACAGCCCTCGAATGTCGGCCGCGCCGGGTCCGGGATCAGCTCAACCCGATCACGCAGCGCTGCAATGGCCAGGTCGGTGCGCGCTGCATCGGCGGTTTCCGCCGTAGTGAAGCGCCCGCGCACCCAGGCGGCGGCGGCGCAATAGCGGAGATCGAAGGTCGCCTCGCTTTGCGTCTGCGGATAACCAATGCGGTCACGGCGCTCATCGGCAATGCTCTGGACAATCGGCGACACGGCAAAGCTCAGCCGGTCAACGCTGCGGCCCGCCGCACCCGGCAATAGCGCCAGCACGGCCTCGACGGGGCCATGGGTGATGGTTTCGGTCGGCACCACCTTGTAAGTCTGGCCGAACAGCCGCCAGTCATGCCCGAGTGTCGCCAGCGCACCGGCGATCTTGGCGGCATCTTCGTCGCTATGGGTCACGAACATGCCCTTGTCGCCTTCGAATGCCGTCGGGGGAGCGGTGAAGCCGCGCTCTGCCAGTTCGAACGCCGTCAGGCCCGATCGCGCCGTCGCGCCGCTGATATAGGGCAAGGTATTGCTGCCGACCGACACATACAGCCCGAAAGCCGTGCACATGGCGATGCCCAGGGCATTCTGCGTGCGTTCCGCATCCAGCCCGGCCAGCACCGCGCACGCCGCCGCCGCGCCGACCCCGCCGGTCAGGCCCGCCGGCACCGCGCCGCGGAAATAGGCGGTCGGCATCAGGCAGGTGGCGATGGCCAGTTCGGCCTCCACCCCGCGCGCCAGCGCTGTCAGGAACAATTTGCCACTGCTGCCGCGCGCCTCGGCCAGCGCCAGCACGGCGGGCAGCACCGCCGATACGGCGTGCATGAAACAGGGGATATAAGTGTCGTGAAAATCCAGCACCTCGTACAGCGCGCCATTGACCATCGCCGCCTGGGCGGGCGCGACTTCGGTGCCCAGCCAATTGATATGCGCGGCGTTGCCCAGGGCTGGGCCCGGCCCCTGCGCCACCGCCCAATCGCGGAGAATGCGGATCGCCGGGTGGTCGGTCGCGCCTACCGAGGCCTTCAGCTGGTTGAGCAGCAGCCGCTTGGCCTCGTGAAGCACCGCACCCGGTACGTCGCCGGCCAGCAGGAACTCGGTCAACCGGGCGGAAACGCTGGTCATGCCGCCACCGGTGCGAGGGTAACGCCCCTGGCGACGTCACCGTACATCCATTCGAGCAGCAGCGGATGCGCCTGGTTATAGCCGCTGATCGCCGTTAGCGCCGCATATGCCGGAAATCCGCGCAGGCCCACGAAAGTCGGTCGCCCGTCACGATTGGAGGTGTAAATAGCCCGCACCGGATAGGCGTGCAGGGCCGTCACATGCGCAGCAAGATCCACCGCATCGACGAGCCGGGTCAGTGCCGCTGCGTCCGCCGCCGTGATATCGATCCAGGCCTGATACTGGCGTTCCACCGGATGCGTCTTGATCGGATAGCCGGAGGCGCGCTCGGCCTCCATGTCCGGCGCTTCAAACAGGCTGAGGCGCAGGCGGATCACCGCAGGGTCGGCCGCCCAGTCAGCGGCCAGCGCTGTCAGCCAGCCACGAAACGGCGCCTCTTCGCTGCGGCGGCGCAAGAACAGTGAGACAGTGTGCGCCTTGGGCGCCCCTTGCGGCGCGGGGTCGCCACTTTTGTCGACAAATGTGTGGCCCAGTTCCG
This sequence comes from Sphingomonadales bacterium, assembly GCA_025360285.1. GTDB lineage: Bacteria > Pseudomonadota > Alphaproteobacteria > Sphingomonadales > Sphingomonadaceae > Sandarakinorhabdus. Next base: position 12,842 of record JANYCM010000228.1, on the reverse strand, counting down.
CGACCACGCGATAGGTCGTGCTCTGGTCCACAATCAGATCAATATCGCCGAGCAGATGCGCCCGCGTCGCCGGATCGGGATCGGCGCCAAAGGCCGCCAGTTCGTCCGGCCCGGCGTAACGCACGTCCGATGTCCACATCAGTTGCTCAACCGCCGGGCAATCGAATGCCACGCCCGCGACCGACGCAAAGTCGCTGCCATCAACCGCCGAAAACTGAAAATGCCGATATTCCCATATGCCGGGCCGCCGCGCGATCGCCGGGCTGTGCACATCGCGCCAATAGCGCAGCACATCCTCCAGCGGCAGACCCGGCTTTTTCCAGCCGCAGGTCACCCGCCCCAACCAGGCGCGATTTTCAGTTTCGGCGAGATCGTTCATGCGGTCCTCAGCTTGCCCTGACCCGCGCTGATTGCGAGGCTGCTGCGCCACACGCAACTAATTACGCTTTGGTATGCGCAAAAGGCACGGTTGACGGCATTTTGCTCCGGTCACCGTTTTGACAACCGGATTCCGGTTGTCCGATCCGGGTCAACTTGCCGTTCGTTACGACGCGGCGTGTCCTGATGTCGCGGTTCAACCACGAGGAGATTGCATCCGTGTCGATCTTTCGCTGCCTTACTGTCCTGGCCAGCACGGTCGCCGTGGCGGCGCTGGCGCTGCCTGGTGTTGCGGCGGCAAAGAACTGCGCGTCGGCCAAACTCGATCTCGCGCGCGGCGTCACGGTGGTCAAGGCGCTTCGCGCTTTCAAGGGCGCCGATGGCGCCAGCCATATCGAACCCGCCGAAATCCCCGGCACCGAGGGCGCCTATTATGGCGGTTCGGTCAAGCTGACCCAGTTTCCGCTCGGTGATCCGAGCCAAGTCACGCTGGTCTATGGCCATCCCAATATCGACATCCCGGTTCATCCGGCCCCGTATCGGGAAATTTTCATCCTGCTCAGCGGCTCGTCGGAAATCCGGCTGGCGGACGGGAAAATCTATCCGCTGGGCCCGGGTTCGATGCTGATTGCCGAGGACATGGGATCGACGGGGCGAGGGGGCAAGGCGGGGCCCTGCGGTTATGTGGCCATCGATCTGCAATTCAAGGAGGCGTCCGCCAAGTGACGCCAGTCAAGCGTAAGTCAAGTCAACAAGAGGGGAATTGAAATGACCAGGATTTATACTGCCGGACTGCTTTCAGGTGTTGCTGCCGCCGCCGTTCTGGCCTTCCCGGCCGCGGCCCAGACCAGCGCTGTGGCTGCCGCCAAAACCGAAGCTGCGGCGGACGCCGAGATCATCGTCACGGCGCGCAACCGGACCGAAAGGCTTCAGGATGTGCCGCTGGCTATCACCACCTTCGATGCCGCCGCGCTAGAACGCAATCACGTCCGCAACCTCAACGACATCGCCTTTCTGACCCCGGGCCTGTCGATCACCAGCGGCGGTTCCGAATTCGGAGTGAACCCGATCATCCGCGGCCAGACCAACCTCAATGGCGGTTCCGGCGATCCCAATGTCGCGGTGTTCATCGATGGCATCTATATCTCGAACAATACCGCCATCAACGTCGGTCTGACCGACATTGAACGTATCGAAGTCGTCAAGGGCCCGGTCAGCGCGCTGTACGGCCGCAACGCCTTTGCCGGCGCCATCAACTATGTCTCTAAAAAGCCCTCGACCACCACTTTGAGCGGCCGCATCCAGGGCACCGTTGGCAACGACAGCCAATATGGCGTGCAGGGTTCGATCAACGTGCCGATCGTCAAGGACATCTTCGCGGTCCGCATTGCCGGCGGCTTTGAACATTTCGGCGGCAGCTACAAGGACGAGGTCAACGGCAACCGCGCCGGCGGCTATGAAAAGCGCGACGTGCAGGGGACATTCATCCTGACGCCATCGACCGATTTCACCGCGACAGGTTCCTATTATTACGGCAATGACAAATTCGGATATTCGGCGATCGCCTATAATGTCAACAATTGCGGGTCGCGCGCCGCAGTGGTTTCGGCGCAGGACCCCAGTGGCCTGGGCTTTTCGCAATTCTGCGGCCGCTTCGATCCCGACGCCCATCCGGTCGAAGTGCCTGGCACCCCGGCGCTGTCGAATGCCAGCGGCAACAGCCGCAAGGTCAACCTGGCCAGCCTCAATCTCAGCTGGGATGTCGGCCCGGTGAAGATCACCTCGCTGACCGGCTATACCAAGGTCACCCAACAACGCCTGACCGACTTCATCGGGCGCCGCAACGGCATTCCGTTCTTCCTCAATCCGGGGCCCGGCACGGTCAATCTGATCGAATTGTTCGGCTCCAACACCAATAACGAGGATTTCAGCCAGGAAATCCGCGTCGCAACGCCGCAGGACAAGCCGTTCCGGGTCCAGGCCGGCGCCTTTTATTACAAGGGCAAGTTCTTCACCACGACGCTGTTGAGCCTGGATGCCTCGGCACTACCCGCCGGACAGACGCTGAATCCCGGCTTTCCGGCCAATTCGCTGACCAACGGCGGCGCGGTCAGCAGCAACATCATCGGCCAGACCGCCTCGCATGACCGGCAATATTCCGAATTCATCGGGGTCGATTGGGATCTGACCGAAGGGCTGACGGCTTCGGCGGAATTCCGCCATACCAACCAGCGCAAGGACCAGCTGGTCATCCGCAATACCGGTTGCCCCGGCAATCTGACGGTCAATACCGCGAGCTGCAACGGTGCCTTGCCGACACCCTATCTCTACCCCAATGGCCCGAACCCGGTCGCTGGGTCGTTCAACTTCAACAATTATCGCGGCACGCTGAAATATGTCATCGCGCCCGGTATCAATACCTATGCCAGCGTTGCCAACGGCACCAAGGCCGGCGGGTTCAACCAGCGCGCCGTGGCGGCCGCCGATGGCTCGCAACCTGATCTGGAATTCCAGCCGGAAACCAACGTCACCTATGAAATCGGCCTGAAGAACAGCCTGCTCGACAATCATCTGCAGCTGAACCTCGCCATCTATCATATCGATACCAAGAGCATCCAGATTTCGGGGCCATCGAGCGTGCCGACCAACCCCGGTCTGGTCACCAAGAACTTCGGCAGCGTCCACACCACCGGCTTTGAACTGGAAGGCGCCGCCAAGGTGGCAACCGGCGTCAAGCTTTCCGCCGGCGTTTCCTATGCCAACCCCAAGTTCGGCTCCGACGCCTATGATTATGGCGCCGGCACCGCCTGCCTTTCAATCCCGCAATGCGCCGCGCGCGTCATCGTCGCGGCACCGGGCACCGCGCTCAACCCAGCACTGCCGCCGCCCAATGGTGTCAATACCACCAACAAGAATGTGCTCAGCCTGGCCGGTCTCCACCTGCCGCGCACGCCGCGCCTGCAACTGACCGGCGGGCTCGACCTTGACGGGGCGATCAGCGACACGATGCGCTGGAACGCCACCGCCAATTTCCGCTTCGAAGACAAGCAATATGCCTTCAACAATAATATCAGCACCTATGGCCCGCGCACGATCGTCAACATCCGCGTCGGGATCGAGACTGACAGCTACACCCTGTCGGCCTTCTGCAACAATCTGACCAACGACCACACGCCGGAAATCGTTTCTGTCAATGCCCGCCTCAGCGACTTTGGCGGCGATCTCGACGGTTACTTGCCGCTCGGCCGCATGTTTGGCGTCACGGGCGGGGTGAAATTCTGATGTCGTATCCCGCCACTGGTGTTTCGCCCCCCGTGGCGGGATAAACCAATCATGCAACCGCCCGTCCGCCGCTATTTTGTCGATGTCGCCGGACGGGCGGCGCATGTCAGGATCATGGGCAACGGGCCGCCGGCGCTGTTCGTGCATTCCTCGCCGGCCAATTCGGCCTTTGTCGTCAATGAAATGGCGACGGTCGCCGATCGCTACACCTGTTATGCCTTTGACACGCCGGGCTTTGGCCAATCCGACGCCTTACCCGGCGACCCGCTTACCGTCCCCGACCTTGCCGACGCGCTTGCCGCCAACCTTGCTGCCATCGCCATGCCGCCCTGCCCGGTGTTCGGCACCCATACCGGCGCTGCCATCGCGCTGGAACTGGCCATTCGCCACCCCGATCGCGTCACCGGGCTGGTGCTCGATGGGCTGGCCAGCTTCACCGAGGCCGAATTTCAACATCTGGTCAGCGGCTATTTCCCGCCCTTCGCGCCCGATCCGCTGGGCGGGCATTTCAGCCAGTGCTGGACGCGATTTCGCGACCAATCGACTTGGTTTCCGTGGTTTTCGCGCGAATACCGGGCAGTCAATGAATCGGATTTGAGTTCGCCGGGCGCCACCAATATCTGGGTGACGATGTTTTTCGATGCCGCCAGCAGCTATGCCCCCGCCTATCGCGCCGCGCTGGCCTATCGCGACGGCCCGGCCCAGTTGGCGGCACTGCGCGTGCCGGCGGTGCTGACAGCGATCGAAAGTGACATGCTGTATCCGCATCTCGATCGCGTGCCATCCGGCGGCGGCCAACATGTCATCCGCCGTATCGGCAATGACCTGGCGGCGCGCCGTGCCCTGACGGGCGAGGCCTTTGATCGCTACGGCAGCCCCGGCACCGCGCCGCGGCTCGATCAGCCACCACAACCATCCGACCGTATCACCCGCCAGTTCATCGATATTGCCGAGGGGCAGTTGTTGCTGCGCAGCATCGGTGATCCCGCAAAGCCCGCGGTGCTGATCATCCATGACAGCCCCGGCGCCGGTGGCCGGCTGGCGGATCGCATGGCCGCGCTGGCTGCAACGCATTTCGTTCTGGCCTTCGACCTGCCCGGCTGCGGCGAATCCACGCCCATCGCCGACACCGGCATCGTCGGCCTTGCCGCCGCCATCGCCTCGGGTTGCCGCGCCATCGGCGTCACCCCGGCGGCGGTCTGGGGCGTCGGCTTTGGCAGTTCGATCGCCATCGCCCTTGCCGTCGCCACCGCTGCGCCGGTGCTGGTCATCGAAGGCCTGCTCGCCGCCGACAGGGCGGCACGCGCGGCGCTGGCCGAACATTATGGGCCGCCGATCACCATCGCTGCCGATGGCAGCCATTGGTATCGTACCTGGCTGATGCTGCGTGACAGTCTGATCTGGTGGCCCTGGTTCACCCCGTCCCGCGCTGCCCTGCGCCGCGTCGATGCCGATTTCGGCGCCGCGGCGCTGCACGACTGGACGCGGGAGGTGCTGCGCCAGCCGGAAAGCTATGCCGGGCCGATCCTGGCCGCGCTCAACCATGATGCCCTGGCCGAACTGGCGCGCTTCACCGGCACCCTCTTCGCCGTGTCAGATTCGCTGACACCATTGGCGACGGCGTTCCGGGCTGAAATCGCCGCCCTGCCCGGTGCGCGGCCCGTGCCCCTCAACGAACTGGCCGCAGCGCTATGACCAACAGCCCTGAACAGCCACTGCCGATCCGCATCTGTGCCGGCTGGGGCATCGGCACGCTCGGCCCGGTGACGGTGCTCACCGCGACCAATGTCGTGCTGCTGCGTTACCTTACTGATTACGTCGGCATCGCCGCCAGCGTCGCTGCCTCGCTGATCGCCTTTTCCAAGATTTTCGACGCGTTTCTCGATCCGGCGATGGGCGTGCTGAGTGATCGCACCGCCAGCCGCTGGGGTCGGCGGCGGCCCTATCTGCTGCTCGGCGGGGCACTGCTGGCGGTGGCGGTGGTCGGCATGTTCGCCGTGCCGGACTTCGCCGAAACGTCCACCCGTGTCGCCTATGTTGGCGCGCTTCTGCTGTTCTATGCCGTCGCCTACACAGTGTTCAACATCCCCTATCTGTCGATGCCCGCCGAAATGACCGCCAATTATCAGGATAGGTCGCGGCTGATGAGCTGGCGGGTCTATGGCGTCGGCGTGTCGCAGATCGTCGCGGCAGTGCTGGGTCCGATACTGCTCACCTGGTTCGGCGGCGGGGAGGCAGCCTATATGATGATGGCGCTGGTCTTCGTGCCGGTGATCCTCATGTCGTCTGGGATCGCCTTTGCCACGACGCGCGACGCGCCCTTCACCCGCCCGGCACTGCATGTACATTATCCACTCAAGCAGCAGATCGCCTCGGTCGCCTCGAACCGGCCGTTCCTGGTGCTGATCCTTGTCAAATTCCTCACTCTGATGGGCCTTGGCGTGCAGGCTGTCTTCGCCTTTTTCTTCGCACATGTGCTGAAACTGCCGAGCAGCGCGCTCGGCAGTTATTTCCTCTTCTCGTCGCTGGCGCTGATCGTCTCACAACCCGCCTGGCTGTGGCTGCTGCGCCGCATCGGTGACAAGAAGACCGTCTATATGATCGCGCTGGCGCTGTCGGTGCCGGCGTTTCTCAGCTGGCTGCTGGCGGCGCCCGGTGATCCCGCCATCCTGCTCTACCTGCGTGCCAGCATCAGCGGCTTTGCCGGCGGCGGCGCGCTGCTGATGGGGCAGTCACTGCTGCCCGACACGATGGAATATGATTACCGCCGCACCGGCCTGCGCCGCGAGGGCATTTTCGCCGGTTTCTACACCACCGTCGAAAAGCTGTCGGGTGCCGTTGGCGTCGCCTTTGTCGGCGCGGTGCTCAGCGCTGCGGGCTATGTCGCGGCGCGCGGCGGCGAGGCGGCCCAGCCCAAATCGGCGATCCACGCCATCTATCTGATCATGGGCATATTGCCAGCGGCGATCAGCGTCCTGGGCATCATCGGCCTGCTTTTCTACGATCTGAGCGAAGCCCGGCTGAAAGCAACGCAGGTGGTAATATGATGCGTATGGCAAAATCGCTGCTGATGGCGCTGGCTGTCGGGCTGGCCATGCCGGCCCTCGCCGCCGGCTTCAAACTCGAAGTCCTGCAACTGCCCGCCGATCCGCCCGGCCATGTGCGGGAGGCACCCGGCGGCGGCCGCGTCCTCGCCTCGGGACTGCTCTACACGCCGGCCACCGGCGCCAATGTCCATGGCCCGGCGATCGTCATGCTGGACAGCGGCCCCGGCGCGCACCCGCTCGAGGCCGGCCAGGCGACGCGCTTTGCCGCCGAGCGGCTGGCGGCGCGCGGCTACACGGTGCTCAGCCTTTATGGCTTTCAGGAACGCGGCTATCCGCTAATTGCCTTTCCCGACAATATTTGGTCGATCAAGGCGGCGTTCGATTATCTCGAAATGAACGGTTACGAGGATTTCGTTCTCGCCGGCCAAAGCTATGGCGCCATCGCTGCCGCGCAATATCTGGCCACTCAGCCCGACCAATTGCTCGACAATGGCGGCGAAAAACGCGTCAAGGCGGTCGTCCTCATCAACCCGCTGACCGATGTGCGCGCCTTCCCGCGAATCGCTTTCGGCCCGCAGGGCTATGATGCCAAGGTCGCCGCCGCGCGTGCGTCGGTCGCCAGCGGCCGCGGGCTGTATCCGACCAATCTTGAGCCCGGCCAGGGCGCCAGCACCGCCACCGACCCCTGGATTGCCGCCGGCGCCTTTGCCCAACCGGCTGAAGCCTTTCTCGCCTATTGGGGGCCGGAAGCGCAGGCGCGCAATATGGCGCTGCTCGGCAGGATCACGGTGCCCGGCGTCGCGCTGATCAGCGGCGGCGACCACGCCACCTCGGCCAGTGTCAAGACCGGCAGCAGCCTCGACATCGTGCGCTTCGACACGGACGCCGGGCGCTTCACCGGTGCCGAAGACGCCGCCAGCAACGCCATCGCCACCTGGCTGGCCAGCCACGGCCTCGGCATCCGCCCGAAAGTCACCGTGACTACGCTTGATGTCACCACCGGCGGCGGCCGCATCCTGCAGGGCGTCGAATATGCCACTGGCAATGACCGCCACAAACCGGTGATCCTGCTGCTGTCAGGCCGCGCCGCCGACAGCATCCAGTCATCGACGCACTGGATCGGCTGGCGGCTGGCCCAGCAGGGCTATACCGTCATCGCACCCGGCATGCGGATTTCCGGTGCCACCGGCTTCAATTCGTCAACACTGGCCGAGGTCAAGGAAGATGTCGGCCATTGGGTGGACAAGGCGCAGGCCCTGGGCTGGCAGCGCGTCGTCCTCGCCGGCCATTCCAACGGCGGCATCTGGCTGTCCAATTATATCGCCAAGACGCAGGACAAGCGCGTTGTCGGCACCATCTACATTGCCCCGACCCGCGACAGCCCCAGCTATGCACGCGACCATGAACCGCCCGGCCGATATGACGCCGAAGTTGCCGAGGCCCGGGCGGCCGTCGCCGATGGCCGCGGCATGGACGATGTCATCGGGCTGATGTCGGCCCAGGCGTTTCTGGACAACAACGGCCCAGACGCGGACACTGTCCACACCGCCAGGGTGCGTGAATTCAGTCTGCCGGGGCTTTCCATCACCGGCAATCGCGACGGGCTGATGACGCCGGATTTCGTCAAGGACTTCAGCGCTGCCTACAAGGGCAAGCTGGATACCATCCGCTATGACAATGGCACCCACGGCCTGCGCGAAAACAAGGATCGCCTGGCGGCGGACGTGGCCAATTGGATGCGCAAGCGCTTTCCCTGAAAGGGCGGGCCGCGCAAATTGACGTTTCATCACGTCAGTCTGTGCCAAGCGCCCTTTTGACCAGCTTCCGCACCGGCGGCGGACGCCCTATAAGACCGCCCATGCCCCGTTCCGATTTCCGCTTCGCCTTCCCCAAACGCGTGCGCTTTGCCGAGGTTGATGGCCAGTCGGTCGTCTTCAATTCGCGCTATCTCGAATATTTCGATATCGGCCTGGTGGAATATTGGCGCGCCGCGGGACTATATTCGGGCGCCGGCCTGGCCGGCGGGCCGGAGGTGCATCTGGCCAAGGCGCTGGTCGAATATCGCGCGCCGATATTGCTCGATGAACTGGTCAGCGTCTGCATCCGCTGTGCCCGTATCGGCACGACATCGATGACATTTGTGCTGGAAATCCACGGAAACACCGCCGCGGGAGGCGATGATTTGCGCGCCACCGGCGAGGAAGTGCATGTCGTCGTCGGCGAAGTGCGCGGCCGGCCGGTGCCGGTGCCGCCCGACGTCATCGCCAAGTTTGAAGCCTATGAAGGCCGTAACCTGAGGACGCCGAAGTGAAATATCTGCACACCATGATCCGCGTGTCCGATGTAGCGGCAACGCTGAACTTTTTTGAATTGCTCGGGCTGAAGGAAGTGCGGCGCTTTGACAATGAAGCCGGGCGCTTCACCCTGATCTTCCTGGCGGCGCCGGGGGACGAGGATGCCCAGGTCGAACTGACGCATAATTGGGATGAGGCCGGCTATAGCGGCGGGCGTAATTTCGGCCATCTCGCCTATGCCGTCGATGACATTTACGCCGTGTGCCAGCGGCTGATGGACGGCGGCGTCACCATCAACCGGCCGCCGCGTGATGGCCATATGGCGTTCGTGCGTTCACCCGACGGGATTTCGGTCGAATTGCTGCAGGCCGGCGGCCGGCTGGCACCGGCGGAACCCTGGGCGTCGATGGTCAATACGGGCGTCTGGTGATGCTCGAGGTCGTCCAGGTCCCGGTGCTGACCGACAATTATGTCTATCTGGCGCATGATGCGGCGAGCGGCGAGACGGCGGTGATCGATCCCGCCGTTGCCGAACCGGTGCTGGCGGCAGCGGCGGCGCGCGGCTGGACGATTACCCAGATCTTGAACACCCATTGGCACCCCGATCATGTCGGCGGCAATGCGGCGATCGTTACGGCGACGGGGGCAAAAGTCACCGGGCCAAGGGATGAGGCGGAGCGGATTCCCGGCATTAGCCGCGCGGTGGCTGCGGGGGATAGTATCGCGGTCGGCGCCTCGACGGCGCGGGTGATCGGCGTTGGCGCGCATACCGCCGGGCATATCGCCTATGCCTTTGAGGCCGACCGGGTGCTGTTTCCCGGCGACACCCTGTTCGCGCTCGGCTGTGGCCGGCTGTTCGAGGGCACGCCCGCTGATATGTTTGCGGCGCTGGGCAAGCTGATGGCGCTGGCTCCGGAAACCCTGGTCTATTGCGCGCATGAATATACGCAATCCAACGCGCGCTTTGCGGTGACGGTGGAAACGGACAATGCGGCGCTGAAGGCGCGGGTGGTCGCGATTGATGCAGCGCGAGCACAGGGCCTGCCGACGGTTCCGTTCACTTTGGCGCAAGAAGCCGCGAGCAACCCGTTCGTGCGGGCACGCGATGCCGCCGAACTGGGGGTGCGGCGCGCTGCGAAGGATGGCTTTCGCGGCTAGCGGCTGGCGCCGCTCCACCTTATATTGGCGGTTGTCTTACACGGAGCGCGCATGTCCTTTCTTAATCCGCCGGCGGCTGAGGTGCGGCGCACGCGTCTGGTGGTCGGGCTGGCCTCGCTGGTCATCACGGCGATCGTGATGACGGCGTTTCTGGTCGAATCGCGCTGGGGCTATATGAAGCCCGACGCGAAAATCATCTTCTTTCAAAGCTGGCGTGCCGATCGCAGCCGCGCCGAAACCCTGGCCGACAACAAGGCGACCGAGGCGGCGCGCGAAGCGAAACTCGTCGAATCGCGCGCCTATATCGCCACACTGACCGGCCCGGCGCGGATCAAGGCCCAGGAACAATATGACAAATATGTCGCCGGTAACGGTGGCGCCGCCGAAATTCCCTATGTCAGCGCCAAGGCTGCCGCGATCCCTGCCGAACCACCGGTATTGTGACTGCCAGCCGCGCCGACGACGCCCGCTGGATGGCAGCAGCGCTGGCGCTGGCGCAGCGCGGTGTCGGCCAGACCGGGCCCAATCCGCCGGTCGGCTGCGTGATCGTGCAGGATGGCTGCGTCATCAGCCGCGGCTGGACCCAGCCAGGAGGCCGCCCCCACGCCGAACAAATGGCGCTCGTTGCTGATGCCCTCGGGGCCACCGCCTATGTCACCCTGGAACCCTGCGCTCATGCCAGCCAGCGCGGCCCGGCCTGTGCCGATGGCCTGATCGCCGCCGGCGTGGCGCGCGTCGTCATCGCCGCCGGTGATCCCGATCCGCGCACCAACGGGCGCGGCACCGCCCGCCTGCGTGCCGCCGGCATCGCGGTGACCCAAGGCGTCGAGGCCGAGGCGGCACGCGCCGTGATGGCGGGGTTCTTCAGCCGGCAATTGCGCGGCCGACCGCATATCACGCTGAAACTGGCCGTTTCGCTCGATGGCTGCATCGCGCTCGCTTCGGGGGCCAGCCGTTGGATCACCGGGCCGCGCGCCCGCGCCCATGCGCATCTCGAACGCGCCCGCAGCGAATTGATCGTTGTCGGCAGCGGCACCTGGGCTGCCGATGCGCCGACGCTCGATGTGCGACTGGCCGGGCTGGAGAGCCGCCGCCCGGAGATAGCGGTGATGGGGCAGGGGCGGGACATCGACAGCCCGGCGGCGCTGGCGGCGGTGGCCCATGATCTGGTGCTGGTCGAAGGCGGCGCCGGCGTGGCGGCGAGTTTGCTCAAGGCCGATCTGGTCGATCGCCTGCTGCTCTATCGCGCGCCCATCATCATCGGCGGCAAGCCCGGCATCGCTGATATGGGCCTGACCGACCTCGCCACCGCCCATGGCCGCTGGCGGGCGGAGCGGGTGATCGATCTCGCCCCCGACCGGCTTGAGACCTATACGCGCATCCGATAGGGTCGGTGCATGTTCACCGGCATCATCACCGACATCGGCACCATTACCGCGGTGGAGCCGCGCGGCGATCTGCGCGTCATCATCGCCTGCGGCTTTGATACCGCCGGGTTGGCTATAGGCGCCTCGGTCGCCTGTTCGGGCGTCTGCCTCACGGTTGTCAGCAAGGCTCCCGGCCAGTTCAGCGTCGATGTCTCAGGTGAAACCCAAAGTCGCACACCGCCGGCACAATGGAGCGTCGGCCGCCGGCTCAACCTGGAGCGTGCGCTGAAAGTCGGCGATGAACTTGGCGGCCATATCGTCACTGGCCATGTCGATGCGATGGGGCACATCCAGGCCATGGATGCCGAGGGCGATTCGACGCGGATCGCCGTGCAGGTGCCCAAGGCCATCGCGCCGTTCATCGCCGCCAAGGGCAGCGTCTGCCTCGATGGCGTCTCGCTGACGGTGAACAGTGTGACGGACAATGCGGCAGGCGCCGAATTCACCATCAACATCATCCCGCATACGGCGCAGTGGACGACTTTTGGCACGACGCGGCCTGGCGACGCAATCAACATCGAGATCGACGTGCTGGCGCGCTATCTGGCGCGGATGCAGGCCGCATCCCTGACGAATTAATTGCTGCCGCCCTGGCGTGATGGCCGTCACGCGTGGGGCATGCCCACCAAGCCTATGGCTGAATCCTCAACAGGAGGAATCGGTTATGGCAAGCTTTACATTCTACGGCGCAACTGACGATCCCATGGACGTCATTGTCACACTCGAAAATGCCGCCGGCGTTATTTCAGTGGTGGGCAGCGTTGCGCATGGCCCTAACATAACGGTTATCGACCCGCTGCTTTCCGGCGGTCTTTTGTCGACACGCCGCGGCCGGATAGCCGGTCCAGACCAAAGCATTCGCTATGAGCTTGGTTGCTATTGCGGATTGGTTACGGGTGTCCCGGCACAGAGATTCCTGCTTGTGCAGCAGGGCGCGCGCAACCTGAAGTGTTTTGACAAGAACGGCGACGATCTGCCGATCACGGCGCAGGGTGTGTTGATCGGAACACTGGCCAACGCGACTTTCTTCGGCACTGATTTTCGGGTGAAGTCATGAGCGCGGGGTTGAAGCCCTGGGCCGCCTCCGTCCTGACGGCCATACTCACGGCGCCGGCCGCCGCGGTCGACGCGCCGGCAACGCCATCGCTGGTCACCATCATCAACCAAGCCAAGGGTGATCAGAACCTGTTCGATTATGACTTCGGGCCGCCGCAATCACCGGCCATCACCCTGCTGGGTCTGGAAGGCACTGGCAT
>JANYCM010000202.1 GCA_025360285.1 Sphingomonadales bacterium | reverse complement strand
ATGACCGGACCCGACCTTATCGATCGCCAGATGGGCATTTCGGCCGCCGCCCTCAAGCTGCGGGCGCAGCGGCTCGATCTGCTGGCCTCCAACATCGCCAATGCCGCCACGCCGGGCTTCAAGGCGCGCGACATGGATTTTCGCGCCGCGCTCGATGCCGCCACCGCCGGCCAGGCAAGCCCTGGCAGCGCCATCCGTTACCGTGTGCCGGTGCAGGCCTCGCTGGATGGCAACACTGTCGAGCTTGCCACCGAACAGACCGCCTTTGCCGGAAACGCCATCAACTACCGCACCTCGCTGGCCTTCCTGGGCGAAGACATTCAGGCCACCATGGCCGCGTTGAAGGGCGGCGAATGACGCTGACCACCTTTGATATCGCCGGGCGGGCGATGGCGGCGCAGCTGCTGCGGCTGAACACCATCGCCTCCAATCTGGCCAATGCCGGGGCGGTGTCGGGCAGTGCCGATACCGCCTATCGCGCCCTGAAACCCGTCTTTGCCAGCCATTATGACGGCGCGCTGGCCACCGTCGATGTCGCCGGCGTGGCGCGCACCGGCACCCCGGAACAGCGCAATGATCCGTCAAATCCGCTCGCCGATGCCCAGGGCAATGTCTGGACAGCCGCGGTCGATCCCAATCAGGAGATGGTCGAAATGGTCGAAACTGCCCGGCAATATGCCAATAATGTCGAAGTGCTGACCACCGCCAAGGCCCTGGCGCTCGATACGCTGCGGCTGGGCCGCTGAGATGGCCGTGTCCGCCATTGCCGGCCTGCCCAGCGCGCAACCCGCTGCCGTCAAACCGCACAAGCAGACGCTCGACCAGAGCGATTTCCTCGCCCTGATGAGTGCGCAGTTGAAAAACCAGGACCCGACCAAGCCGGTCGATAACAGCGAATATGTCGCCCAGATGGCACAATTTTCCACGGTCACCGGCATCACCCAGAGCAATGCGACGCTGACCAGCATTGCCGCCAAGCTCGATACGCTGATCGCTGCCTCCACCACTGCAAAGGGATAGTCCGATGGCCTTTTCAACGTCTCTCACCGGGCTGAACGGCGCCCAGACCGAGCTTTCCGTCATGGCCAACAATATCGCCAATGTCGGCACCAACGGCTTCAAGCGATCGCGGGTCTCGTTCGGCGACATCATCTCCAGCGCGCCCTTGCAGAACCCGGCGCGGCTGGTCGGCCAGGGCACTGCGGTGCGTAGCGTCGCCCAGCAATTCCAGCAGGGCGCGGTCGAATCATCGGATTCAGCGCTCGATCTCGCGATTTCCGGCCAGGGCTTTTTCGCGGTGCGCGGCGCCAATGGCCAGACCAGTTTCAGCCGCAACGGCAGCTTCGCTGTCGATGCCAATCGCGCCATCGTCGATGCCAGCGGTCACACCCTGCAATTGTTCCCGGTCAACAGCGACGGCAGCGTCGGCAGTATTGATCTGGCCAACACCATCAATGCCAGCCTGCCGCTGACATCGGGGCAGCCGCAAGCCACCAGCGCCATCAAGCTGGCGGTAAACCTGCCCGCCAATGCGGCGATCATCCCCGACAAGCCGGTTTATACCGCCGCCAACCCCTATGCCTTTGATGCCGGCAACCCGGCGACGTTCAACGCCTCCACCTCGACAACCGTCTATGATTCGCTCGGCAATCCGCTGGCAGCGACGATCTATTATGTGAAGACGGCGGTGCCGACGGTCGCCAACCCCGTCCACCAATGGACAGCGCATGTGCTGGTCGGCAACACCGAACTGACCAGCAGCGGCACCGCCGGGATCGCCATGGCCTTTGATGCCAATGGCGTGTTGACCAGCCCGAGCGCCGCCTTCGCCTTTGATGCCTTCACACCCACAACCGGCGGGCAACCGCTCACCCTGTCGATCGACCATGGCGTCGCCACCACCCAGCAATCGGGGGCCTTTGCCCGCACCGTGCTGACCCAGGATGGCTTCGCATCGGGCCAGCTGGAAAGCGTCGCCATCGATGGCAGCGGCACCCTGCGTGCCAGTTTCAGCAATGGCGAGGTGCAGTTGCTCGGCAAGGTCGCCGTTGCCAATTTCGCCAACCCGCAGGGGCTGAAGGCGATCGGCGACGCCAGCTATGTCGCCAGCCCGGCATCCGGCCTGCCGCTGTCGGGGGAGGCGGGCAAGAACGGCATTGGCAGCATCCTGTCGGGCAGCCTGGAACGTTCCAACGTCGATCTGACGACCGAACTTGTCGGGCTCATAACCGCCCAGCGCGATTTCCAGGCCAATGCCAAGGCGATCGAAACCGATTCGACGCTGCTGCAAACCATCATCAACATGCGGAATTGAGTTGTGGACCGGCTGATCTATACCGCGCTGACCGGCCTCACGGCCCGCGGCCGGGGGCAATCGGTCACCGCCAACAATCTGGCCAACGCCGGCACCACCGGGTTTCGCCGCGAATTGATCGCCGCCGAAGGCCGCTACCTGACCGGCGGCACCCTCAACAGCCGCGCCCAGGCCGGTGCCCCCAGTGTCGCCACGCCGCGCGAGGCCGGCAAGATCGTCGCCACCGGCCGGCCGCTCGATATTGCGCTCGCCGGCGAAACCTGGCTCGCCATCCAGGGCCCGGTGGTCAAGGGCGAACCCACCGAAGCCTATACCCGCCGCGGCGATCTGTCGGTCAGCCTGTCGGGCGTCCTCCAAAATGGTGATGGCCGCGCCGTGCTGGGCCAGAATGGCGGCCCGATCACCGTGCCGGCCGGTGCCAGCCTGGAAATCGCCCCCGATGGTCGGCTGTCGGCGCGCATCGGCGACATCGCTACGACCATCGACCGGTTGAAGCTGGTCACCGGGCGCGATCTGGAAAAGGCCGCCGACGGCATGTTCACGGCGAAGGAACCGCTGGCGGTCGACCCTGCCGCCCGGCTGACCCCCGGCGCGCTGGAAAGTTCAAACGTCCAGACCGCCGGGGCGCTCGCCGAATTGGTCGAACAATCGCGCGGCTTTGAAGCCAATGCCCGGCTGCTCGGAGTCGCCAAGGATCTTGATGAACGCACCGCCCGCCTGATGGCCGTGGAAGGATAACGCATGACCAGTGCCCTGCAGATCGCCCGATCCGGCCTTGATGCGCTCGACCAGCGCATGCGGACGATTTCGAACAACCTCGCCAACGTCAACACCACAGCCTTCAAGCGTGACCGGTCGGCGTTCGTCACCCTGATGTATCAGGACCCGCGCCAGGCCGGGGCGCCATCGGGCGGTGACACCCAATATGCCACCGGCCTTGGCACCGGCACCGGCGTGCGCGTCAACGGCACTGAACGCATCCACACCCAGGGGGCGATGAGCCAGACGGACAATGCCCTTGACCTCGGCATCGAAGGCGAAGGCTTTTTCGCCGTCACACTGCCCGATGGCCGACCCGGTTATACCCGCGACGGCGCCTTCAAACTGTCGGCGACCGGCGAAATGGTGACGTCCGCCGGCCTGAAACTGGCGCAGGGCATTACCATCCCCGAAGGCGCGCAAAGCGTTACCATCGCCCCCGATGGCACCGTTTCCGCGACCCTCCAGGGCCAGGCCGCCGCGGTGGCGGTCGGCCAGATCCAGATCAGCCGCTTCCTCAATCCCGCCGGTTTGGAGCCGCGCGGCGACAATCTTTATACCGAAACGGCGGCCAGTGGTGCGGCGCAGGCCGGCATCGCCGGGGTCGATGGCGCCGGCAGCATCCGCCAGGGCGCGCTGGAAGGCTCCAACGTTTCGACGGTGCAGGAACTTGTCGACATGATCGAGACGCAGCGGGCCTATGAGGTCAATGCCAAGGTCATCAACGCTGCCGATGAAATGTCCAAATATGTGACGCAGAATGTTTGACGACAAAAACCCCTCTCCCGCCTGCGGGAGAGGTCGACTCGCGCCCTTGCGCGAGCGCGTGAGGGTGTTCTTTCTCTGCGCAAAGGAGAACACCCTCACCCGGGCCGCGCCAAGCGGCGCGTCTCTCGCCGCTCCCACAAGCGGGAGAGGGGTCTGGTTGATCCTCCTCCCCTTCCTCGTCCCGGCCTGCGCCGACGAAGGTTTCGGCCGTGTCCCCGGCATTGCCGCCACCCCGCCGGCGGCGCCAACCCCCGCCCCCGCGCCGCTGACCGGCAGCCTGTATAACCCCGCCAGCTTCATCGGCCTCGCCAGCGACCGCCGCGCCCGCCGCGTGGGCGACCTGATCACCATCAACCTTGTCGAACGCACCCAGGCGCGCAAATCCGCCACCGCCGATTCCAGTCGCGACGGCAGCACGGCGATCACCCTGCCCGCCGCACCGCCGTTCAACGCCATTCCCAAGGGCCTGACCTCCGGCGGCTCCAAGCAAAGCTTCAAGGGCAGCGGCAATGCCGCGCAGGACAATCAATTGAGCGGCGACATCACCGTCACCGTCGCCCGCGTGCTGCCCGGCGGCGTGCTGGCGGTGGCCGGCGAGAAGCGCCTGACCCTCAACCGCGGCGAGGAACAGGTGCAACTGACCGGGCTGGTCCGCATCGATGACCTGGGCCCCGACAACAGCGTGCCCAGCACCCGCGTCGCCGATGCCCGCATCCGCTATTCCGGCACCGGGCAGGTGGCGGACCAAAGCCGCCAGGGCTGGCTGGCGCGCTTCTTCGCCAAGGTGACGCCGCTGTGACGACCACCCCATGAAAATCTGGCCCTTCCATTCGCCCCATCCCGAACCACGGCGCGGCCAGAACGCGCTGTGGCGCAGCCTTGTCTCCCCCCTCGCCATCTTCATCGCCGGCGTCGCAGCGCTGCTGCTTGTCGCCGCCACGCCGGTTCACGCCGAACGCATCAAGGATATCGCGCGCTTTTCGGGCGTCCGTTCGAACGCACTGACCGGTTATGGCATCGTCGTCGGCCTGTCGGGCACTGGCGACGATAATCTGGAATATACCGTCCAGTCGCTGAAATCCGCGGCGGCGCGGCTGGGGGTGCAATTGCCGCCCGGCGTCAATCCCGGCCTGAAGAACGCCGCCGCCGTCATGCTGACCGCCGAACTGCCGGCCTTTGCCAAGCCTGGCCAACGCCTCGATGTCACCGTTTCGGCGCTGGGCAAGGCCAAGTCGCTGCGCGGCGGCACGCTGCTGCTCGCCCCGATGCAGGGCGCCGATGGCGAAGTCTATGCGCTGGCCCAGGGCAATCTGGCGGTCGGCGGCTTTGGCGCCGAGGGCAAGGATGGTTCCAAGATCGTCGTCGGTACGCCATCCTCCGGCCGTGTGCCCGGCGGTGCCAGCGTCGAACGCGCCATCGCTTCGCCCTTTGCCGAAAACGCCCGGATGACGCTGGACCTGAGCGATGGTGATTTCAGCGCCGCGACCAGCGTTGCCGCCGCCATCAACACCGCCCTTGGTCCCGGCACCGCCAGCGCCGAGGATGCGACGACCATCGCCATCACCGCGCCGCCCGATCTGGCGCGGCGCATGGCGCTGGCGGCGCGCATCGAAAATCTGGATGTGCAACTGTCGCCGCCGGTCGCCCGCGTCATCGTCAACGCCCGCACTGGGACCGTCGTCATCGGCGGCGAGGTGCGCATCCTGCCGGCCGCTATCGCCCATGGCAATCTGACGGTGCGCATCACCGAAAGCCAACAGGCCAGCCAGCCCGGCGCCCTGTCCGGCGGCCGCACCACCGTCACCCAACAATCGAGCGTCGAGGCGAGCGAGGCACCGGCGCGCATGTCGCTCTTCCAGCCCGGCGCGCGGCTGGGCGATATCGTCAATGCCGTCAATGCGCTGGGGGCGGCACCGGGCGATCTGGTGGCGATCCTGGAAGCGCTGAAGGCCGCGGGCGCGCTGCGTGCCGAGCTGGTGGTGATCTGATGCCATTATTGGTTGCCCAACCCGCGCCGATGGCGATCCACGCCCCGGCCGCCCCGCTGGCGCTGGCAACGCCGCGCGTCCGCGTTGATTGGCCGGGCACAGCCGACCCGGCCGCCATTGCCGCCCGCG
>JANYCM010000150.1 GCA_025360285.1 Sphingomonadales bacterium | reverse complement strand
GGACGTGGCCGAGGCGGCGGCGCGGTCCCTGGCCGAGGAACCGGCAACCGACTTGACGTTGCGTGACCCGGCGGAAACGGCGCATTGGGCGGCGGCATTGGGCGGCACGAGCCTGTTGCCCGGCCATGTCCGGGTGCCGCGCAGCAAGCAATTGGCCGGCATCACCGAATGGCCGGGGTTCACCGAAGGCGCCTGGTGGGTGCAGGATCTCGCCGCCTCGCTGCCGGTGCGGTTGATAGGGGTTCAACCCGGCGAGCGCGTGCTTGATCTGTGTGCGGCGCCCGGCGGCAAGACGCTGCAACTGGCGGCCCTGGGCGCAGACGTGACAGCAGTCGATGTATCCGACGCGCGGCTGGACCGGGTGCGCGAGAATCTGGCGCGAACCGGGCTGACGGCGACTCTGGCGGCGGGAGACGCGCTGCGCTGGGAACCGGGCCAGTTGTTCGACCGCATCCTGCTCGATGCGCCGTGTTCGGCGACCGGCATCTTTCGCCGTCACCCCGATGTGCTGCACCTGAAGGGCGCGCGCGACCTGACGCCGCTGACCCTGTTGCAGGCGGCGTTGCTGCGGCGGGCGGCGAACTGGCTGAAGCCCGGCGGGATGTTGGTTTATGCTACCTGCTCGCTCGATCCGCGCGAGGGCGAACGCATCGCCGAACGCGTCGTGGCAACATTGGCGCGCGCACCCTTCGCGGCGGACGAGGTGCCGCTGGACCTGGTCCCGAGCGGCGAAGGCTGGCTGCGCACGCTGCCCGGCGCGCGCGAAGCCGATGGCGGGATGGACGGTTTCTTCATCGCGCGGTTCAGGAAATTGTTGGGGTAGAGATCGCCCCCTACCGCCGCCTGCACACCCCTGCTAAAGCCTCGCCATGCAGGGTATCGTTCGTGTCGCCCCGTCGATTCTGTCGGCGGATTTTGCCAATTTGGGCGCGGAAATCCGCGCCATCGAGGCTGCCGGCGCCGATTATGTCCATGTCGATGTCATGGACGGGCATTTCGTTCCCAACCTGACCATCGGCCCGATGGTGGTAAAGGCCATCCGTCCGCATACGAGCCTGGTGATGGACGTGCATCTGATGATTTCACCGGCCGATCCCTATCTCGATGCCTTTGCCGAGGCGGGGGCCGACATCCTGACGGTGCATCCCGAGGCGGGGCCGCATATCCACCGCAGCGTGCAGCGCATCAAGGCATTGGGCAAAAAGGCCGGCGTGTCCCTGAATCCCGGCACCCCGGCGAAAATGCTCGACTATCTGATCGACGATATCGATCTGGTGCTGGTGATGAGCGTCAACCCCGGCTTCGGCGGCCAGAGCTTCATCACCAGCCAGTTGAAGAAGATCGAGGCGATCCGCAAGATGATCGACAAGACCGGCCGCGCCATCGATCTGGAAGTCGATGGCGGTATCGATGCGGTGACGGCGAAGGCAGCGATTGCCGCCGGCGCCGATGTGCTGGTCGCCGGCACCGCCAGTTTCAAGGGCGGCGCGGCGCATTATGCCGCCAACATCGCCGCGCTGCGGGGCTGATGGTGGCGCGCCCGCCGGGTTCCCAACCGCCGGAGGACCCGCCCGAAGCCGATACGGCGGAAGGCCGGCTGCTGCGTGTCGGCGGTGATCGCGGCCTGTCACTGTCGGAACGGCTGACGGCGCGGGTGAATGGCGCCTTCTACAATACGCCGCTGCACCGGCTGCGGCTGCGCGGGCGTTACCCGCTGAAACTGCTCGGCGTGCCGGCCGATCCGGTGCCGGGTGATGGCCATATCGGCGAACGCCTGCTGGCGGGGCGGTTGATCCACGCCAGCCATACCGCGATGACGCGGACGCTGGTGCTGACCGATCCGGCGCATCCGGCGGCCTGGCGCGACTGGGTCAACGGCTGGGCCTGGCTGCGCGACCTGGCGGCGGCAGCCCCCGATCGCAAGGCCGGTGCCGCCGTTGCCGAGGCGTTGGTCGGGCGCTGGTTGGCGAGCTATGGCGATTATGATGTCGGGGCCTGGCGCGCCGATGTCACCGGCCGCCGGCTGCTGTTCGCGCTGGGCCATGCGCCGTTGGTGCTATCGTCATCGGACCAGGTCTATCGGTCGCTAGTGCTGTCGGCGATCGCCACCTGGGCGCGTCATCTTGACCGCGCCGCCTTTCGCCTGCCCGATGGGCAGGGCCGGGCGGCGGCGCTGTGCGGGCTTTATGCCGCTGGCGTGCTGATTCCTGGCGGCGAGGCGCGCGCTGCGGCGGCGCTGGCCGGGCTTGAGCGGTTGTCGCCGGTGCTGGTGCTGCCCGATGGCGGGGTGATCGGCCGGGCGCCCGTCGATGCCGTCGATCTGGCGCAGCTGCTGCTGTTCGCCGGCGGTGCTGCCCCGGCGATCGGTGAGCGCGCACCCCAGGTGTTTGCCGATACGCTGGCGCGGCTGTTGCCGTCACTGCGCGGGCTGGCGCTGGGTGATGGCATCATCGGCGGCTGGCACGGCGGTGCGGCGATCGACCGGGCGGTTCTGGATAATCTCAGTCGGCTGGCGGCGACGGGGACGGTGCTGGTCAAGGGCGGCCGCTGGTCGGGCTATTATCGCCTGTCGGCCGGCAAGACGGTGCTGGTCATCGATGCCGGGCCGCCGCCGCTGGCGCGCCTGGCGGTCGCCGGCCATGCTTCGACCCTGGCCATCGAAATGAGCGACGGTGCCGATCGTTTGCTGACCGGCTGCGGCGGTGCGCTGGGGCTGGCGACGCCGCTGTCGGCTGAACTCGCCGCCGGGCTGCGCACCACGGCGGCGCATTGCACGCTGATCATCGGCGATACCAACAGCACTCGCATCCGTGACGATGGTGCGCTGGGGCTGGGGGTGGAGGAGGTCGTGGTCCAGACCCGCGCCAGCGAGGAAGGCCAGTGGCTGGAGGCGAGCCACGATGGCTATGCCCGGCGCCTTGGCCTGCTGGTGCGTCGCCGGCTGTTCCTGTCGGCCGATGGCCAGGATCTGCGCGGCGAAGATGTTATCGAACCGGCTGCCGTTGGCGCCTTGAAGCGCCGCGGCGAACGCGCCTTCGTTATTCGCTTTCACCTTGGCCCCGGCGTCACCGCGACACCGACCGCCGATGGTGCCGGGGCGCTTTTGAAATTGCCGCAAGGCCGGGTCTGGGCGATGAAGGCCCGCGGCGGTGCGGTGACCATCGAACCGTCACTGTGGATCGATCCCGCCGGCACTAGGCACAAGACGCTGCAATTGCTGCTGTCCGCCCGTACCGAAAAGGCCGCCGCCAGCATCGGCTGGCGTTTTCAGCGCGCCGGCAAATGAAGAGAGTTTTCAATGTCTGACCATGTGAAGATTACCCGCGCGCTGCTGTCGGTCAGCGACAAGACCGGGCTGGAAGCGCTGGCCGCCGCGCTCGTCCGCCACGGGGTTGAGCTGGTCTCCACCGGCGGCACGGCAGCGGCGCTGCGCAGGTTCGGCCATGATGTGCGCGACGTGGCCGAATTGACCGGCAGCCCGGAAATGATGGACGGGCGGGTCAAGACGCTGCACCCGCGCGTTCACGGCGGGCTGCTGGCGCTGCGTGACAATGCCGATCATCTGGCGGCGATGGCGGCCCATGATATTGTGCCGATCGACCTGGCCGTCATCAATCTTTACCCTTTTGCCGCCACGGTGGCGAAGGGTGCGCCGCGCGAGGACATCATCGAGAATATCGATATCGGCGGCCCGGCGATGGTGCGATCGGCGGCCAAGAACCACGGCGATGTCGCCATCCTGACCGATCCCGGCCAATATGCCGATCTGGTCGCGGCGCTGGATGCTCATGCCGGGGCGACGGACCTCGCGCTGCGCCGCCGGCTCGCCGCTGCCGCTTTTGCGCACAC
>JANYCM010000140.1 GCA_025360285.1 Sphingomonadales bacterium | reverse complement strand
TGTCGCCCATACCGCGCGCTTCGTCGCGGGGTTGCGCGGGGAGGGGGCGGACGCGCTCGCCGCCAGTACGACGGCGAATTTCTTCCGGCTGTTTCAAAAGGCACGGATGCCGGCGTGAAGGTGACGATCCTTGGTTCCGGCACGTCGAGTGGCGTGCCGCGCATCGGCCGTGCCGATGGCGCAGGGGATTGGGGCGCCTGTGATCCCGCCAATCCGAAGAATCGCCGGCGCCGGGTGGCCTTGCTGGTGGAGCGGGGCGGGCACACCATATTGATCGATACCGGGCCGGATTTGCGCGAACAATTGCTGGCGGCGCGGGTCGCCCGGCTGGATGCGGTGTTCCTCACCCATGATCATGCCGACCATGCCCATGGCATTGATGATCTGCGCCAGGTGTTTCACGCGATGGGGAAGCCGGTGGCATGTTTTGCCTCGCCGGCAACCTGGGGCGTGCTCAGGCAGCGCTTCAACTATGTCTTCCAAGGCACGGAATTCTATCCGCCGACCTGCACGGCGACGGACCTTGCCGGGCCGGTGGCGGTGGGCGACATGCTGGTGACGCCATTTCAGCAGAACCATGGCAACATCGATTCCACCGGGCTTCGCATCGAGGCGGCGGGCAGGGTGCTGGCCTATTCGACCGATGTGAAAGCACTCGATGCCCGCGCCGACGCAGCGCTGGCAGGGCTGGACCTGTGGGTGGTCGATGCGCTGCGCCGCCATCCGCACCCGACGCACAGCGATCTGGCGCAAACCCTTGGCTGGATTGACAATTACCGGCCGCGGCGGGCGGTGCTGACCCATATGGACCAGTCAATGGACTATGCGGTCCTGTGTAACGAACTGCCGCCCGCTGTCGAACCTGGTTACGACGGGCAGGTGATCATGCTGGGTGGCGAATAATGAGTGCGGAAACGCCGCAACAGCGCGCGCGGCGGCGCTTTGCCTTTGGCGCGCTGGAACAATTGGCGACGATTTTCGGTGCCATTACCGCCAGCATGTTGACCGTCGGCCTGTTTCTGCCGGCGCTCAACCAGATCAGCGGCCATACCATGCTGGGGCGGACGGCATTGATCGAGGTCGCCAGGCTGGTGCTGATGTTCACCGCAGCGACGGCCGTTGCGGCGGCAATCCTGCGCGGGCTCGCGCGGCAGCTGGAAGACGGCGGCCAGGGCCGGGATGACATTTGATGGAGATGATGGCCGCGACCCATGCCGCCATCGGCCTGGCCGGCGGTTTTCTGGCGGTGTTGTTCCTGGGCGGGGTCGGCCTGTATCTGTGGGTGCGTCGGCGCTGAACACTCAGGCGATGCGGAACCAGGCGTAGAGCAGGGCCAGCACGAAGGCGGTCACCGATGATATGATCACGGCGAGCAGCGGGCGCGGGCCGGACTTCATGATTTCGGCGAGCGGCGAGCGGATAGCGGTGGCGGCCACCGATACCGCCAGCATGACGGCGGCGGTTTCGGCCGCAAAATGCGAGACTTGCACCGGGATGATGCCGGTGGAATTGACGCCGGCGACGGCAAAGAAACCGACGACGAACCAGGGAATTATTGTGGGCCGCTTGCCGCCGGTAACCTGGAGTTTGGCCGGGAACAGCAGCGCCGTGACGCCGAGCACCGGCGCCAGCATGGCAACCCGCGCCAGCTTGACGATCGTCGCGGTTTCGCCGGCCGCCGGCGAATAGGCATAGCCCGACCCCAACGCCTGAGCGACATCATGCACCGAGCCGCCGAGGAAATAGCCGGCCTGGGCATCGCTGAAATGCAGGCCATGGGCGACGGCGGGATAGAGCACCATGGCGAGCGAGCTCATGGCGGAGATGCCGACGAGCACCAGTGTCAGTTCGGCCTGGCGGACGCGGCTTTCGCCCAAAGTCGCCGACAGCGCCATCGCCGCCGAGCCGCCGCAGATGGCGACGGCGCCGCCCGACAATATGCCGAATGGCAAGGAAAGCTTGAGCGTGCGCGCCACCAGCGCACCGGTGGCGATGGTCGCCACGATGGTGATGATGACCATGACCAACGCCTCGGGCCCGAGCGCCGCAATCTGGGCAAAGGTGATGCGGGCGCCAACCAGCACGATCGCCCAGCGCAGCAGTTCGCGTGCCGCAAAGGTCAGGCCCGGTGTTAGCCGCCGATCGGCCGACAGGAAATTCAGCGCCAGCCCGATGAGCAGCGCCATCAGGGTCAGCGGTGCGCCGTAGCGACTGGTCAGGGTTGAGGCCGCCATGGTGGCCAGCGCCGCAACGAGCAGGCCGGGGATATAATCGCGCCAGCCGACCTTGGGCGTCGCTTCGATATCACCGAACAGATCGGCGGCTTGTGGCAGGGGCCTTGATGACATGGCGGCAAGCGTTAATGGAATGGTGTGGCCTGTCCAGTCTGATCGACCGGGACTGAAATAATTTAACATAATATATATTATCAGGATTACATTGTCTGATGTCTGACGTTGCCCCCGACCTGAAACGCCTCGCCGCAATCATGGCCGCGCTGCGCGATCCGGTAACCGGCTGCCCCTGGGACCTGGCGCAGGATTTGGCGTCAATCGCGCCATACACGATCGAGGAAGCCTATGAAGTTGCCGAGGCGATTGCCGACCGCGACATGGCGGAGCTGCGCATGGAATTGGGCGATCTGCTGTTCCAGGTCGTGTTCCATGCGCGCCTGGCCGAGGAAGCCGGGCAATTCACGCTGACCGATGTGGTGACATCGCTGTGCGAAAAGATGGAACGGCGGCATCCGCATATCTTTGGGTCGGCGACGCGGGCCAGCGACGCCGCGGCGCAAAAGGCCGATTGGGAGAGCATCAAGGCCGCGGAGCGTGCGGCGGCCGGCACACCCGAGGGCCCGGCATCGGCGCTGGATGGGGTGGCGAGCGCCCTGCCCGCGCTGATGCGGGCCGAAAAGCTGCAATCGCGCGCCGCGCGGGTGGGTTTTGACTGGCCCGATATGGCCGGCGTGCGCGCCAAGGTGGCGGAGGAACTGGGCGAGTTCGATACGGCGGCGAGCGACGCACACCGGCGTGAGGAAGCCGGCGACCTGCTATTCACCGTTGTCAATTTGCTGCGCCGCCATGGCATCGATGCCGAAGACGCGCTTCGCGCCGGCAATGCCAAGTTTGAACGGCGGTTTCGTGGCATTGAGGCGTTGGCCGGCGCTGCCTTCCCTGCCCTGTCGCTCGCTGACCAGAATGCGCTGTGGAACCAGGTCAAGAGCGGCGAATAAGGAAACACCGGCCGAAGCGGATGCTTCGACCGGTGCCTTGACGCCGGGTTGCTTGGCAAGGCCCCCCGGTGCATCAATCATTGGGCGTCAGGCAGCGACGCTGGTGCCGCGGCGGCGGCGTGAAGCCATGCCGACCATGCCCATGCCGGCGATCAACATCGCCCAGCTCGTCGGTTCCGGCACACCCGAGATCGGCACGACAGTGCCGCTGCCCTTGGTCAGGAAATGGCCGACAGTATGGTTGTCGCTTTCATAGCCACCACCCAGCGGGTTTTCGGCAAAGACGATCTTGTCGAAGCTGCCCTTATCATTGAAGAAATTGACAAAGACATAGGGCTCGCCCTCATTTTGGCCCTTGAAGGCTTCGTTGGGGTTGCCGTAATATTGCTTGGGGTCCTTGGCGCGGTTGACAGCGTCGATGACGTCGGACGGGTTGAACGTGAACAGCTTCTGATCCTTGCTGAAGAAGGTCACCGAATTGCCCTTGTCGAGCGCTGACAGCCAGTAACCGAAATAGTTCACACCGCCTTCGATGTTGCTGTACAGATCGAGCGTGTAACCCTTTTCGTCAAAAGTGACGGCATAATTGCCCTTGCCATTGGCACCGCCATATTGATCCTGCGGCAGGATGGTGACGTTGCGATAGACGCCGACGATATCCCCGCCGGTGTTGAAATCGGTCTTGAAGGCCTGGCCATTGCCTTTTTCCTGCTTGTCGAAGGTTTCGACGCCGCCGACCTTGAAGGTCGCCGTGGTCTGCTGCAGGCCGGGCTTTTCGGATTCAAAACGCACGTCGAACGGCAGGTTCTTGGTGACCTTTTCGTCAACTTTCTCCTTGTCGGCTTCCGCCTGCTTGGCCTTTTCGGCCAGCTTCTCAAGTTTGATCTTGTGGGTTTCAGCAAGCTGCTTGCGCAGGTCGGGATTGCCTTTTTTGGCTTCGGCCTTGATTTCGGCATCCTTGGCGGCCTTTTCGGCAGCTGCCTGCTTCGCAACTTCCTGCTGCTTGGCCTTTTCCGCCGAAATCGACTTGTCTTTTTCTGCCTGCTTTTCGGCTTCGGCGGTCTTGGCGTCCTTTACGGCTTCGACCGACGATTGAGTGTCGGCATAGGCCGCGCCGGAAAGGCCAACCATGGCGACGGCGCCGAGCAACGAGAAGGTGCGGAAAATCATTGGGAGACCCCTGTCAGTAGATAAAAATGTGATGGACAACGCGGCAAATCTGGCTTCCGGGAAGCGCGATCCGACTGTCAGGTTCATTGCAACATGCGTGCCAGATCAAAATATGGCTGATTTCCGGCACATATTTAATATTAAATTTACCAAATGCGCAATTTGGTATTGCGAAGTGCGGATGGATTGCCAATTTGCCATTTTCTTCGATTATTGCCCGGTAACGCTTCGCACCTCGAGCAGGACGCCCGGAATCCAACGACAAACACCGGCCGCAGCAATGTGCGGCCGGTGTCAGGCAAGTCAGCCGGGGCGCTGAAGACCCCGATCAAAAGCGTCAGGCTATGACGAAAGTCTCGCGGCGACGGCGCTGGGCGACACCGATCATGCCGAAACCGGCGATGAGCAGCGCCCAGCTGGCGGGTTCGGGCACGCCGGGGATCGGCACAACGGTACCGGTGCCCTTGGTCAGGAAATGGCCGACTGTATGGTTATCGCTCTCGTAACCACCGACCTGTGGGTTTTCGGCAAAGACAACCTTGTCAAAGCTGCCGTGGTCGTTGAAAAAATTGACGAAGATATATGGTTCACCGTGGTTTTGCCCCGTGTAGGGCGAATTCGGATTGCCATAATATTGGCTTGGATTGCTATGGGCATTGACGGCGTTGATCACATCGGTCGGATCGAACGTGAACAACAGATGGCCGCCGCTGTAAAAACTTACGGTGTTGCCGCGGTCTAGCGCCGACAGCCAATAGCCGAAGTAATTGACGCCGCCAGGGATGGTCGATGTCAGATCGAGCGAATATCCCGTGTCCGAGAAGGTGACAGCATATTGGCCACCGCCGCCGGCACCGCCATATTGATCGGCATTGAGGATCTGGGCACCCGAGTAGGTGCCTGAGATGGCACCAGAGGTGCCGAAATCGGTGGTGAAAGATGAATTATAGCCCAGCGTCTGCGTGTCGAAGGTTTCGACGCCACCGACCGAAAAGGTCGCGGACGTGTGCTGCAAGCCGGCCGATTCCGATTCAAAGCGGATGTCGAACGGCAGCGTCGCATTGGCGCTGACCGAAGTGGCCGCTGCGGCAATCGTGCCCAGCATCATCAATGTGCGAAATTTCATCGTGAAATCCTTGTCCCTTGCTGGCAGTTGCGCCGTTGAACCCGCGGGCGGAACATGCCGCCCGCGACGTGACAGGCCACGTCTGCACATTGCACTGCAACATGCGTGCCAAGTTCTCCACGGGTGAATGCCAGCTTAACACGCTGATTTTACGTGCATAATGCAGCGCAGCGGCTTCAGAATGCAAAATTCGTTGCAGATTGCCAACGGCTTTGCGGCAACTCTAGCCCGCCCTACAGCGCGGCAAATCGCGCCCGGTCGGCGTCGCTGAGGCGGACCTGGATGGCCAGCCCGGCATCACCACTGCGACGCGCAATAACATCGCCATGTTCATGCAACCAGGCGAGGCGGCGGCCATCATCGGCGGCCAGTTGGATATCATGGACCCGCGCATCGGATCGCAACAGCACGGCCATTTCGGCGCGCAGGGCATCCACCCCTTCACCGGTCAGGGCGGAGATGCCGATGGCATTGCCGCCCGACAGTTCCATAGCCGCCAGGGCGGCGCGCTGGTCAGCATCCAGCGCATCGACCTTGTTATAGACCGTCAGCATCGGCACGCGGTTGATTTCATCGGCCAGCCCCAGATCGCTGAGCACGCCGGCAACATCGGCGGCCTGGGCATCGGAGTCAGGGTGCGAAATGTCGCGGACATGGACGATGAGATCAGCCTCGATGACTTCTTCCAGCGTCGCGCGGAACGCCGCGACCAATTGCGTCGGCAAATCCGAAACAAACCCCACCGTGTCCGACACCACGACCTTGTCATAGCCGGGCAGCTTGATGGCGCGCATCGTCGGATCGAGCGTAGCGAACAGCAGATCCTCGGCACGGACCTCGGCGCCAGTCAGCCGGTTGAACAGCGTCGATTTGCCGGCGTTGGTGTAACCGACCAGGGCCACCACCGGCCAGGGCGCCTTCTGGCGCTGGCGGCGGTGCAGGCCGCGGGTGCGTCGCACGTCTTCCAGTTCGGCCTTCAGCCGCACGATGCGATCGCGGATCAGCCGGCGATCGGCTTCGATCTGACTTTCACCGGGGCCGCCCATGAAGCCAAAGCCGCCGCGTTGCCGTTCAAGATGGGTCCAGGACCGCACCAGCCGGCTCGCCTGATATTGCAGATGTGCCAGTTCGACTTGCAGCGTGCCTTCGCGCGTCGAAGCCCGTTCGCCAAAGATTTCCAGGATTAGCCCGGTGCGGTCGATAACCTTGGCGCCCAGCGCCTTTTCCAAATTGCGCTGCTGGATGGGTGAAACCACGCCATCGATGACCACCAATTGCGCATCATGCGCCGCCACAGCCGCTGCAAGACGTTCAATCTGGCCCTTGCCGAACAACGTTGAGGCGCTGGCGGCGCGCAGCTTGATGGCTTCGGCATAAACCACATCGAGCGCGATGGCGCGCGCCAGCCCGGCGGCTTCGGCCAGCCGCGCTTCGGGGGATCGCATGGCGGGCTGGCCGCCCTTGGCTTCCTTGACAGGCAGCACGACGATGGCCGGCGCGCCAAAACGCACGCCGCGGCCATCATCCCACCCCTGCGCCATCGATGATGCTGTTAATGGCTTCGCCGGCGATGTTGTGTCAGGCCTCAATCAGTATCGCCTTCATCGCGTTCGGCATCGAACATCTGCACCGGCGCCGCCGGCATCACTGTCGAAATCGCGTGCTTGTAAACCAGTTGCGAATGGCCATCGCGGCGCAGCAGCACCGAAAAATTGTCAAACCAGGTGATGACACCCTGCAATTTGACACCATTGACCAGGAACATCGTAACCGGGGTTTTGGTCTTGCGGACCGCATTCAGGAACATTTCCTGCAAATTCTGTGCTTTGTCGGCCATGTGCATCTATCCGATCTTGTTGGCGGCCGATGTTTCGACCGCGATCGCCCCGTTGCCCGGCGTCGGCAGCCGCGCCTGCGAGGCACGGACCACACTATGATAGTGGTTCGGCGTCCGAATCTCAATGCCGGCGCTGGTTATTCGCTATCGGCGGCCACGTCCTCACCCGGATCGTCGCTCAGGCCCAACGCCTTCAGTTTGCG
>JANYCM010000090.1 GCA_025360285.1 Sphingomonadales bacterium | reverse complement strand
AAATCGATGAAGACATGCAGGCCATGGGCACCGGCTCGGCGACAGACCTGGGCATAATAATCAAGATAGGCTTCATCATAGCGGCCCGGCGCTTCATGTTCGACGGCCTCCCATGTCGTCAGCAGTCGCAGGCAATTGAAGCCCCAATGCGCGATCCGGGCGAGTTGACCATCGATCTCATCAAGCGGCGCCGGCCGGCCGATGAAGCTGACCATGCGATGATCGGCAAAATCACTGGGCAGATAGCTGTGCCCATCGGGCGTGAAAGGCACCTTGCAGTCGCCGCCGAAATTGACGCCGCGCAGGATGATGTGGCGGCCGGCGCGATCGCGAAAACGCGTGCCATCGATGGTGATCGCATTGCCTGGCTGCCTGCCGATAGTCATCACAATTTCAATCCTTCGGGCGCTAAAATCGGGTGGCAGGTCGTTGGCGCTGTATAATGGCCTGTCCTTGGTCGATCGCCAATACGGTGTGAATAGTCTCAACGTCTGTCCGATCACAGCCCGACGGGCGGCGCAGCCAGTAAAAGAACTTGCCAATTGTTAACCTGAAAACCATCTTGTGGTGGTAGCGGAATCACGTGCCGCGGCGCGGTCCTGACCAATGGGGGGTTGGTGGTGAATGCACTGGCCGATCTGCGGCGCTACCGCGCTTTCATCAGCTATTCGCATGCCGATCGCGGTGAGGCGCGCTGGCTGCATCGCCGGCTGGAAAGCTATGCAATGCCGAAGCGGCTGGTCGGGCGGGCCGGGGTGCAGGGCAGCATCACCACGACGCTGCGACCGATTTTCAAGGATCGCGAAGACCTGCCGGCGGCGCATGACCTGACGGCTGAGGTGCGCGCGGCGCTGAAGGCATCGGGCTGTTTGATCATCCTGTGCACGCCGTCAGCGGCAGCTTCGCCTTATGTGAACCAGGAAATCACGCTGTTCCGGGCCCTGCACCCCGACCTGCCGATCCTGGCGGCGCTGTTCGACGGCGAGCCCGGCGCGGCGTTTCCGTCGGCGCTGCGCATCGGGGTTGATGGCAGCGCGGTTGAGCCCCTGGCGGCGGATTTCCGCAAATCCGGCGATGGCCGGCGGCTGGCGCTGCTCAAGATCATCGCCGGCGTCGCGGGTGTTGACCTGGATGCGCTGGTCCAGCGCGATGCCCAGCGCCGCCTGCGCCGCGTGATGGCCATCACGGTCGCCGCCGTTCTGGCGATGCTAGTGATGGCCTTGCTGACGATCTTCGCCTTCAACGCCCGCGCTGAAGCCGAACGTCAGCATGAACAAGCGGAAGGCCTGGTGGAATTCATGCTGACGGATTTGCGCGACAGGTTGAAAGGCGTCGGCCGGCTCGACGTGATGACCAGCGCCAACACGAGGGCAATGGCCTATTATGCCGCGCAGGACGTATCGCGCCTGCCGCCCGAATCGCTGGAACGCCGGGCGCGGCTGTTGCAGGCGATGGGCGCCGACAATGAAAAGCGCGGCGACCTGGCCGCCGCAAGCAAAAGCTATGCCGAGGCAAAGCGGGTCACGGCCGCTCAACTCGCCGCCGATCCGAACAACCCGGAACGTATCTTTGCCGATGCGCAAAGCGACTATTGGACCGGGCATATCGACGAATTGCGCGGCAATTTCAGTGTCGCGGAGGCCGCCTATCGGCAATATCGCGCCGATGCTGAACGCTTGCTGGCAATCGACCCGGCGAGCAGCAAATATATGACCGAAAGGGCCTATGCTGAAACCAACCTGGGCATCGTCGCGCTGAACGGCTTCAAGCGGCCGGCGCGGGCGGTGGCGGCCTTTTCGGCGGCACTGCGCTGGTTCGAGTTGGCGAGGCGGCTGGACCCTGACAATATTGACCTGCGGTTCGAGACCGCCAATTCGCACGCCTGGCTGGGTGATGCGAATCTGGCGGGGGGTGACCTGGTGGCAGCGCGACAGCACCGGCTGGCCAACCGGGCCATATTGACGGATCTATTGGCGGCCGACCCACGCAATTTGCGATTTGCTCATGCCGCAATCGTCAGCGACAGGGCGCTGGCGGCGATTGACAGGGCCAGCGGTGACCGGACGCGGGCAACCGCCACTCTTACCGCGGCAAACACGGCCATCGCTGCGCTGCTTGCAGCCGATCCAACAAATCTTGATTGGCAAGAACAGGCCGCTCGGGTGGACAAAGATCGCGCCCAAATACTCTTCGATGCCGGGCAATTCGAAGCAGCAACGGTTCTACTTCGTCAAGCCCGGCAGCGACTGCTCACACATGAAAATATAGCTCAAAACAATGCCGATATTAGTGATTTACTTAAAAATATCGATGATCAATTGGAAGAAATTTCCCGAAAGAAATATTAATAACATTTCAAAATTGTTCCAAATAATATCAAATTTCAACTATTATGAGGTAAATTAAAATGACAAAATTGCAATTTGAAAATCATCAGATTGAATTTAACTTTCCGCTTCTTAGCGGGATGCCAAAATTGCATGGCGCCTCTATCCGCGATCTGCCGCCGCCACTCTCAAATAATCAAAATATCGAAAATTATCCGTATCCAGACCGACTCACTCTTATGGTTATCGGATTTAATAAAAATCAACAAATTTATACAAGAACCAGATCACTCATTATGGGCGATGAGGATGTTTCTGACTATGAGACCGAACTTCTTGAAGGAATATTAAGCGATATTGCATCGAAATCTGATTTTCCTTCTCATCAAGAATTGTCTCGAAATTTCGAAGGTATAGATTTTGAATATCCATCTTATTTTACAATTTGTATTGAATCTGACGAATGGGATTTCTTGTATCACTCGGAAGTGCGAGGAATCGACCAATTTTGCTTTATACCGGAATCCATATTTGTAGCCAACAATGGCACGATGCTTTCAATAAAATATCAGGAAAATGTTTCTTTTTTTAATGCTCATCCCCTCGTGGTCAAAGCAAATAACAAGTCATACAAAGCTGTCCGATGTATAAATTATCATAAAAAAGATATATATGGCAACCCAATCGCAGCCGGTGAAAGCTATCCGTTCGCGTTTACGATTCATTTGTTAGCCAACGTGGCACCATTTACGCTGGAAGGAAGAAAAACTAAAGCCGATGATGAAGGGGATATTAGCACCAGACAGCGAACAGTCATTGTCATAGACCCGGATGGCGAAAACAAGGGCCCACCGCCCGGTACAGTCGGCAGCTAACACCCAATCCTCCTACCATCGGTATCCCCTTGTCCCCACCCCCCTCCCTCGCCGCCATCACCCTGTTGGCCCGGTCCGGTGCGCTTGATCTGGCCTGGGACAGGCTGGCGGCGGGGGGGTTCGCGGCGGACGATCCGGGGGCGCTGACGGTGCGGGGGCGGTTGTTGAAGGACAGGGCGCGGCTCGCCACCGGGCCAGAGCGGCGCAAACTTTACCATGCGGCGGCCGAAGCCTATGCCAGGGCCGGGGCGATCGACAATGCCACCTATCCGCTGATCAACGCCGCCACCCTGGCGCTGCTCAGTGGCCACCGGGCGATGGCAAGGGCGCTGGCGGAGCGCACGCTGGCACGGCTCGATAGCGGTGAAACCGATCTGGAAACGCCCTATTACCGCATCGCGACGCGCGCCGAGGCGCTGCTGCTGCTCCGCCGCCTGCCCGAGGCCCGGGCCGCCCTGGCCGCGGCGATCGCCGAGGCGCCGCTGGCCTTTGAAGACCATGCCTCGACCTTGCGGCAGTTCGCGCTGATCCATGCCGAGCTGCGCGAAGACGCCGGCTGGCTTGAGGCGTATCGGCCGCCGCGGACGCTGCATTTTGCCGGGCGCATGGGGGCACCCGATGATCCCGCCGCCACCGCCGCGATGCGGGCCGATATCGATGCCCTGATCACCGCCGAGCGGATCGGGGCCGGCTATGGCGCGCTTGCCGCCGGCGCCGACATCATTATCGCCGAAGCGCTGATTGCAGCCGGGGCAGCGCTGCACATCGTGCTGCCGGCACCGGTTGACGCATTCCTGGCACAATCGGTGGTGCCCTATGGTGCCGACTGGCCGGCGCGCTTTGCCGCGCTGATCGATGCCGCCGCCAGCCTGACGATGTGCGGCGATGGCGTGGGATCGCCCGATGACGAGGCCATCGGCTTTGCCGATGAAATGGCGATGGGCCGCGCCATCCTTGCCGCCGGCGAGATCGCCACCGATGCCGTGCAATTGCTGGTCACGGGGGCAGATGGCGACGGCGGCGACAGCACGGCGCGCAGCGGCCTGGTGTGGCGCGGCAACGGACGCCGGCAGCATATACTGTCATGGCGGGCGGCAGCGACACGCCTGGCCCCGGCACCATCCGCCGTCGCCGCCGCTTGCGCTGCGGCGGCCCTCGCCCTGTTGCAGATCGAGCTTTTCGATGCGCGTACGAGCAGCTTGCCGGGCGGTATGGCGGCAGCATTGGCCGGCATCGCCGCCATCGTTGCCGGCGGCGCCGCGCCAGTCGCGGCGCAAACCAACCCCAACGGCGTGCGGCTGGCCTATGCCGATCCGGTTACCGCCGCCACTGTCGCGCTGGCTGTCCGGGCCCGGATCGATCCGGCGCTGGGGGTGCGCATCGGCGGCCATTACGCTGTCACGGCGATGGTGGCTGATCCCTTCGCCGCCCGGCCCCTGCCCTTTGGGCCGGAACCGGCGCGCACCGGGCGGATCGCCGGGTTGACCGCCGGCAGCGCAATCTATGTCAGCGAAGATTTCGTTGCTGGGCTGCTGGCGCGTAGCGGCGATGGCTTTCGCTGCGAATATGTGGGCGATGCCCCCGGCGAGGCGCGCGGTGCCGACCTGCGGCTGTTCGCGCTGAAGCCCGTAGTGGCGGCCGCCTGAGCCCGCCTACAGGATCATTTCCTCCAGCATCCGCAGCGCCACCACCACCAGCCGGTCATCATGCAGTTCGATGATGCCGCGGCGTTTCAGGCCGTTGACGACGCGCGATACGGTTTCGCGCGTGGTGTTCAACTGCCGCGCCATTTCACTGAACACCGGCAGTGGGCGCAGGGTCAGGTCATCGGCGGCACGGGCGCGCTGCCCGATTTCCTTGCAGATACGCCCCGGCGCCGACAGCAGATCGACGTTGGAAAAGCTTTTCTCGGTCATGGCCTTGCGGGCGATGACCCGACGCAGCAACGCCAGTGTGAAGCCGTTATGGGTTTCCAGGATCACCACAAAGTCGGCGGCGCCGAAATGCGCCGTTTCGGTATCACGCGCGGCGATGACGCTGGCCGGCGCCAGGACATCGGCGAGCACGCCGCATTCGCCGAACAGATCACCGACGCCGAAGACGTGCAGGCGCATTTCCTGACCGTTGGGGGCGATGGCGATGGCATGGGCCTCACCTTCGACCAGCAGCACGGCCTCGGTGGCGCGCTCATCCTGCCACAATATGGTGGCGTGGCGGGCAAAGCGCCGCGAGCGCGACCGGGCGGCGATGCTGGCGGCGACAGCGGGCGGGCAGTTGAAGCTGTGCGCCACAACCGCCGCCACCCGGCCGGCCTCCGCCACTGTCATCCTGCCATCCCCTGCCCGCGATGGCATGGCCTATGCCAGATACGCCCCTGTAACGATAGGTCGGCGACTGTGTGGTGGCAGGATTGGGTTAAGCGAACAGCAACGTCGGTGCGGTCGCCGCCCAGGTCAACCAGACGGGTTCTGCCATGACAAAGTCCGCCGGTGCGCCGGGCAGACCATTGGGCCGCAACACCTGGACGATGCGGCCATTGCCCAGCGCCACATGATACAGCGAGGCACTACCGCGATAGGCGATATGGCGAACGATCCCGGCGGCGTGGTTATGGTCCGTATCTGCGACGGGCGCCGCCGCGTCGCCGGGGCCGCGCCGGTAGAGGGCAATTCGTTCAGGGCGCAGCGCGACCCAGAAGGGCGTGCCGGGTGGCGGCGCCGTGATGTCGAGCCGCAGTGGCACGTCGAGGTCGGTGGCGGCGATGCTGGCAGGGCCCGGCAGCGCCACCAGCAGCCGCCCTTCGAACACATTCACCCCGCCAATGAAATCGGCGACGAAGCGCGAGGCGGGCATTTCGTACAGCGCGGCCGGGGCCGCCACCTGTTCGACACGACCGTGGTTGAGCACGGCGCAGCGATCGGCCATCGCCAGTGCCTCATCCTGATCATGGGTGACCATCAGGAAGGTGATGCCCACATCCGCCTGCAACTGTGCCAGTTCGGCGCGCATCGCCTCACGCAATTTCGCGTCCAGCGCCGACAGCGGTTCATCGAGCAGCAATACCCGCGGCCGCTTGATCAGTGCGCGCGCCAGGGCAACCCGCTGGCGCTGGCCGCCGGACAGTTGATCGGGGCGGCGCTGGCCCAAACCCACAAGCTTGACCAGGGCCAGCGCGTCGGCCACGCGGTCGGCGGTTTCGGCTGGCGCAACGCCCGCGACCTTCAGGCCATAGCCGATATTTTCGGCGACGGTCATATGCGGGAACAGCGCCAGGCCCTGGAATACCATGTTGACCGGCCGCCGGTTGGCGGGAACGCCGGCGACATCGACCCCGTCGATCAGGACGCGCCCGGCGCTGGGCATTTCCAGCCCGGCAACCAGCCGCAGCAGCGAGGTTTTGCCGCAACCCGACGGGCCGAGCAGGGCGAAGAATTCGCCTTCCCGGATATCAAGGCTGACGCCATCGACAGCGCGGACCGGCCCATGAAATTTCGAGACATTGTCGAAACAGATGATCGGCGGCGCGGCCATCACAGCGCTTCCCGGCCGATATCGCCGCCTTGCAGCCGCAGCGCCAACGCCGCCAGGCCGGCGGTGAGCAGGATCAGCAGGGTGGAGGCGGCATTGACCTCCGGCGTCACCGAAAAGCGCACCATGGCATAGACCTTCACCGGAAAAGTGATGGTGTCCGGCCCTGACGTGAAGAAGGTGATGACGAAATCATCAAGGCTGAGGGTGAAGGCCAGCAGGCCCCCGGCAATCAGCGCCGGGCTCAGGTGCGGCAGCAGGATATCGCGCAGGATCGTGCCGTCGCTGGCCCCCAGATCGCGCGCTGCATCGGCCAGGCTGTGATCGAAACCGGCCAGCCGGGCGCGTACGACCAGCGCGACGAAACTGAACGAGAAACTGATATGGGCGATGATGATGGCCCCCAGGTTGAACGGCCAGGCCAGGCCGGTGGGCCAGGGCAGCACCGCCGAAAAGAACACCAGAAAGGCGACGCCAAGGCAGATTTCCGGCACCACGATCGGCAGCGCCACCAGCCCGGCAATCGCCGTCTGGCCCTCAAAGCGAAAGCGCCAGAGCAGCAACGCTGTCGCGGTGCCAAGGCCCAGGCTGACGAGGGTCGAGAGCGCCGCAATGGTCAGCGAATTGCCAAAGGCGGTGAGCAGATCGGCATCAGCGAACAGCTTGCGATACCAATCGAGGGTGAAGCCGCGCCAGACAATGGTCCGCCGGGAATTGTTGAAACTGAACGCCATCAGGCTGAGCAGCGGACCGTACAGGAACACGCCCACCGCCGCCAGCCACAGCCGCATGGGCCAGCGATGCCCATAGTCGAGGGGTCCCCCGGCCATCAGGCCCGCCCCCGCCGGGTGACCAGCCCCTGCAGCGCCATGGCGACCAGCGCCAGCGCCATCAGGATGAACGACAGCGCCGCGCCGAAGGGCCAATCATTGGCGCTGCGAAACTGGCGATCGATGACATTGGCGATCATCTGGCTGCTGGTGCCGCCGAGCAGATCAGGGGTGAGATAGGCGCCCAGCGTCGGCACAAAGGTGATGATGATGCCGGCGATGATGCCGGGCATGGCCA
Source organism: Sphingomonadales bacterium (assembly GCA_025360285.1). GTDB lineage: Bacteria > Pseudomonadota > Alphaproteobacteria > Sphingomonadales > Sphingomonadaceae > Sandarakinorhabdus. The sequence continues at coordinate 6,842 of JANYCM010000090.1, read as the reverse complement.
GTGGCACGGTGATGCGGGCAAAGCTCGTCAACTGCCCTGCCCCGAGATCAAGGCTGGCCTCGATCAGCGAACGGTCAAGCCGATCCAGCGCCGCATATAGCGGCAGCACCATGAAGGGCAGTTGCACATAGACCAGCCCGATGATGACGGCGGCATTGTTGTGCAGCAGGTCAAGCGGCACAAAATCGCCCAGCCAGGCCGCCGGCCAGACCAGCTTAATCAGGCTGTTGATATAGCCTTCCGGGCGCAGCACCGCCATCAGCGCATAGGTGCGGATGAGCAGGTTGACCCAGAAGGGCAGCATCACGAGCAGCAGCAGCGCCAGCCGCCACCGCGCCGGCGCAAAGGCAATGGCCATGGCGACCGGGAAGCCGATGACCAGGCAGGCAATCGTCGTCAGCGCGGCGAACCACAATGATTTGCCCAGCACGCCGAGATAGACCGGCTGCAACGCCCGGCCGAAATTGCGGAAGCTGCCGGTGATGGCGATGTCGGTCAGGCTGCGATTTTCGCCCAGCGCATAGCCGAGGATGATTACCAGCGGCAGCACGAAGAACAGCGCCAGCCAGACCAGGGGTGGCCCGGCCAGCAGCGCGAAGACGCCGCGTGCGGCTTTGGGGCGCTCCGTCATGCCGCCAGGATCTCGGTAATCGCGGCATCAACGGCGCGGGCGCGGGCCAGGCCTTCGAAATCGCCATATTCGCTTTTCGCCATCACCGCCGCCGGCGGAAAGATCACCGGATTGTCGCGATAATCCGCCGGCATCAGCGCCAGCGCTGCGGCATTGGGGGTGGGGTAACGGATGGTGCGGGCAATGCCGGCGCCCACCCTGGCGTCGAGAAGATAGTTGATGAAGCGATGCGCATTGTCCGGCCGCGGCGCGCCGCGCGGGATGCACAGACAATCGGAATTGATCAATGTGCCCTCGCGCGGCACGACAAATCCGATATCACCATCCTCGGCCATCACCTGGGCGATATCGCCATTATATTCGATGACCAGATCAACATCGCCGGCGGCGAGCAGGTCCTGGCCTTCGTCATGGTGGAACAGCTTGATATGGGGCTTCTGGCGGATCAGCATGGCGATAGCGCGCGCTGTCATGTCCGGCGTCACATGGCGCACCGAGGCGCCCAGATATTTCGCCGCCAGCCGGATCAGATCATCGCTTTCCGATATCAGCGCGATGCGGCCGGCATAACGATCGGAGTCGAACACCCATTTCCAACTGTCGGGAACCCCGGCAACGCGCGACTTGCGATAGCCGATCCCCATGACCAGCCAGGTGTAGGGCATGGAAAAACGCCGGCCGCGATCAAAGGGTGGATCGCGAAAGGCCGGCGCCACATTTGCCAGATTGGGGATGCGCGCATGATCGAGCGGCAGCAGCATATCCGACAGCCGCAGCCGCGTGACGAATTCATTCGACGGCACGATGACATCAAAGCCGGGGTTGCCGGCACGCAGCCGGGCGAACAATTCGTCATTGGTGCCATACAGGCTCATTTCCACGCCGATGCCGGTGGCGGCGGTGAAATCGGCGAGCGTTGTCGCCCCGGTATAACTATCCCAGCTGTAGAAATTGAGCGTCATTGCTTCACCATTGGCGCCGCGCGGCGGCGGCGGCGCGCAGCCACGCAGCGACAGGCCGGCGGCCATGCCGCCGAGCAGGCGGCGCCGTGACAATCGCCGCGTCATCAAAACCCGCCAGCCCCCATGCCGGCATGTGATGGCAGCGGCACCAGCGCTGTCAAGACGGGTGGCAACCGATGCCGCAGCCGCATAAAGCGCCGTCGTCGCTTCGGTCCGGGAACGCCGCGGCATTTCGATTGTTTTAATGATTGGGCGGCGCGATCAGTCCCCCCTATCCGCTGTCCAGACCCCGGGTCCGGTTGTATTCGCCCCCCGCATGCAACCGGGCCCACCCTCCCCCTTACGCTGGAACCGATTGTCAGTTTGACGGTTCTGCTTGCGAAGCAAAACAGGAGCCTCACATGACACGTACACTCAACCCGCTGATCCTGCTGTTGGCCGCCGGCCTTTCGGTCGCCGCCTGCAACAAGTCCCCCGCCGACGCCCAGGCCGATGCCGTGCGCGACACCAGCAGCGGTGTCGCTGCCCAGATCGACAAGAGCGCCGACGCCGTGGAAGCCAATGGCAAGGCCGCCGCCGATGCGACCAAGACAGCCGCCGAAAACAAGGCCGATGTCATGCACGACCAGGCCGACGCCGTTAAGGCCAATGGCGAAGCCAAGGCCGATGCCATCGAAAAGACGCCGCCGGCCGATACCACGACCGTGACGACGGCCACCACAAAGACGAAATAGCACGGCCGCGGCCCTGCCGATCAATTAGTGTTGCGTTGCCTTCCAGGCCGGCTCCGAGGTGATCGGGGCCGGCCTTTTCGCTGTGGGCCGGGCTGGCGACTGGCTTGCACAGGGATGACTTTGCCGATCCGAAAATTCGTTTCGGTTTCGTACTATTTTCCTTATTTTCCTGTTTCGGCCGCTTTTTCAAATTTGGCGCGGCTTGCAGACAGGCCGTAGTGCCGCCGGATTTTACCCAGCAATGTCAAAGAGCAACGCCGATCGATCGTATAGCCGATCTGGCGCCTGTAGGACAGCGATCAGTCCGGGGCCAGCGGCACGACATGGACCGGGAACGTCAGGCGCAGCATCGTGCCGGTGCCGGGCGTGCTGACAACGACAACATCGCCCCCCAGTTGTTTGCCGATACCGTTGATGATGCGCAGCCCGGTGCCGGCGGTGACGGGCGCTTCGCCGCCGTCAAACGCCATCCCGGTATCGCTGACACAAACGACGACAGTATCACCGACAATATCCAGCGTCGCATCGATCCGGCCCTTCTGGTCATCGGTGAAGGCATGGTGATGGGCATTTGACATGGCCTCCACCAGCCACAGCGCCACCGGCACGGCCTGATCAAGGCCAAGATGATGGCGTTCAAAGCGGCAATGCGTTTCGATGTTGGTCTGGTGGCTGAAGGTCTGGGACAGGAGCCGGCAGACATCGCCCAGCAAGGCGTCAGCGGCAATTACCGAGGTTTCACCGGTTTCATAGAGCAGGCGATGGACCAGCGCGATGACGCTGATGCGCAGCCGGGTCTGGGCCAGCGCCCGCGCCATATTGTCGTCGGGCAATGATTCGGCCTGCAGGCTGAGCAGGCTCATGACGATCTGGAAATTATTCTTGACCCGGTGGTGCAATTCACGCGCCAGGGATTGCTGGCGTTCGGCCGCCAGGCGCAGATCATTGTCGCGTTGTTCAACCGCCGCCGCCATTTGCGCCAGGGCATCCGACAAATCCCGCAATTCGGCCGGGGCCGCATCGAAATTGGTGCGGCGCAGATGATAGTGGCCCCGGGCAATATCCCGCGCCAGCGTTTGCAAATCCCGGCACCAGCGCAGCAACAGCTTTGATGTGCCAAACCACATCGCCAGAGCCGCCAGCAGAATCGCCAGCAGCGGCTGGACGACACCCAGCCCGACCTGCCACCACACCCAATCATGCCAGCGCAGGCGCGGCGCCGCATAGACTACATAATATTGACGATCGAGCGCCCGGAACAGCGGCGCCGCCGCATAGGCCCAGCGCCGGCCATCGCCGCTGACGGCCTCGGCAATGCTGCCCGCCGGGGCCTTGAGATCAAGCCCCCTCAGCGGCTGCCGGCCGCTGCCCGCCCGGACCTGGCCGCGATCATCGACAACCTGGACGATCGCGTCATCACCAAAATCGCGCCGGTTCAGCCCGCGCTGCATCCAGCCGGCATCGATGCGCGCCGCAATCGCGCCGCCGCGGCCCTTGTCGATAGGCAGGATCGCCGTGATGGTGGGAAGCCTGGCAGGCGACGCCGGTTCAAGGCCGGTGATGACCAGACCGGCCGCGCGCCCGACCATCGGCAGCGGCGGCAGCGGCGGCGGCCCGGCCTGATCCATGGTGGCACAGGCCACAGACCCGTCCGGCGCGATGCGCACGAGATCGAGAATGGCCGGATAGCCGGACACCACCGCTTGCAGGCCGGCCCGGCAGCCGGCGCGCGCGGCAGGCGCCTGCGCCAACAGACCCAGGATCGTGGTGGAGGCATTCAGCGTCGATCGCTGCACGCGCACTGCCCCCATCGCGCGGTCGGACAGCCGGCTTTCGATCAACGCCTGGTTGGCGGCAAGCTGAAGGCGATTACGGCCGATGGCAGCCACGGTCAGCGGCAGCAAGATCGCCAGCAGCAACAGGACAAAGCCCCGCCTGACCGTCATGTTTCGATGCGGCACTGCCGGCGTTTGATAGGACGCTGGCCGGCCGGCCATCATTGCACGACGTGGATCATCCGCCGCCACAGCGTCAGCGGCTGGGGCCGACCCATGCATCAAATGTTCAAACGCGCCGGCTGATATCACGGCGGACGCCGGCCGCAACCTCGCCGGGCGGCGACACCGCCGCCGCACCGTCCATGAATTTCATGATCGCCAGCCGTGCCCGGCCCACCCGGCTTTTCACCGTGCCGCTGGGGCATCCCATGACGGCCGCCGCCTCCTCATAGGACAGGCCATTGGCAGTGATCAGCAGCAGTGCTTCGCGCTGTTCCGGCGGCAACATGCCAAGGCCACGCTGCAAGTCCGAAAAATGGATATTCACCCCCTGGTCGGGCGGGGTGACCAGCGTGCGTTCGGCCAGTTCGGGATCCCAGGGCGCAAAGCGGGCGGCGCGGCGGCCGATCGAATAGAAGTGATTGCGCAAAATGGTGAACAGCCAGGCCTTGAAATTGGTGCCGGGGCTGAAACTCGCCCGCGCTGCCCAGGCCTTGAGCAAGGCCTCCTGCGCGATATCATCGGCAAGTTCACGATTGCCGCACAGGCCGCGGGCAAAGGCGCGCAGTGACGGGATCGTGGCAACCATATCGGCGCGAAAGCGCGCATCATCGGCGGAATCGGCCGGCACGACAGTCTCGGTCACAGGCCGGCACTGCCCGACGGATCAACCGGCCCGCCCGCCTGGGTCCGACGGTCGCGTTCGGCATCAACCCGGTCAAGAATGGCCAAGAATTCATCAGGCACAGGTTCATTGAGGATGGGTTCGAACAATTTCTGCAGACCAAACGCAATGGGGTCGGCCGTGCGGCGGCGGCTGCGCGTCACGGGCGCTGCACCACTGCCGCTGGCTTTTTGTCTTCGGTCCATCGATTCGACCCGTCCTGCTGCCATTCGATCAAAGCCTTACATGTCGGTACAAACGCACCTGCCAAAATATTGTTCCCGCCAACGGAACATTTTTCACGGCGGCGCGTTGGTCATTTCGATACGACCGCACGGGACGGAGCATTGCGCCGCATGTCGACTGACGCCAGCCTGAGGACCGTTATCGGCCCGCACATTCCGTTCCTGCGGCGCTATGGCCGAGCGCTTACCGGATCGCAGGCCGCAGGGGACGCCATGGTGCGCACAGCGCTTGAATCCCTGGTCAGCAATGCCGGTGACTTCGACAGTGATAACAATCCGCGCGTGGCATTGTTCCGTCTTTTTCACACCGCCCAAAGCGCGACCGATGATTTATCTGGTTTGTCCGATCGCCGCGGCGTCGGCGAAGGGTTGGTATTGCAGCTGGTGCGGCCGCGCCGCGAAGCCTTGCTGCTGACGGCGGTGGAAGGCTTTTCCGTCGAAGAAGCAGCGGAAATCCTGTCGCGCAGCCCGCATGACGTGAAGGCCGATCTGGACGCCGCGCGCGCCGCCATCACGGCGGAATTGGCGGCAAATGTGCTGATCATTGAAGATGAACCGGTCATCGCCATGCATCTGCAGGACATTGTCGAGGACATGGGGCACCATGTTGTCGGCATTGCCAGCACGCGCAACGAAGCGGCTCGCCTGGGCACTATATTGAAGCCCGACCTGGTGCTGGCCGATATCCGGCTGGCCGATGGATCATCGGGTATCGATGCCGTGAACGACATATTGGTGGATCAGGATATGCCGGTGATATTCATCACTGCCTTCCCCGAACGCCTGTTGACCGGCGAACGGCCGGAGCCGACTTACCTCATCACCAAGCCCTTCGAAGTGGAAACCGTGGTGGTCACCATTGGCCAGGCGCTGTTGATGCAGCGTGACGTGGCTGCCTGATTGGCGCCGGCGACCGCTCATATCATCGGGAACGATCGCCGCAAGCACCGGTTTAGGTGAACAGGCGACCGCAAGGATGAGCGAAATGAACAGCCAAAATGATACCGTGGCCGGCGAGGAGCCGGATGCCGATTTCGAGATTGTTTCGGCCGACCCGGCAAAATTCTACAAGACCCCGGCGGCCATTGCCGCCGCTGATGATATCAGCACGGAACAGAAATTGCGGCTGTTGCACGGCTGGCAGCAGGACATCACCGATCGGCAGACGGCGAGCAGCGAAGGCATGACGCTGTCGCCCGGCAGCCCGGCGCCGGTGCGGGCGATTACGCTGGAGGACGTTCATACGGCCATCACGGCCGTAGGCGCCGCGGAACCGGTGGCGCCGGTCGGCGCAATGCGGACGCTGTGGCGACGGCTGGTCGGAACCGAAGCCGACCAGGCATAAGTTCCAGGGGCCAGCGCCGGCGCTATTTGTCCGGCGCGGGCGCCTGTTCGGGCTTTTCGACCGTCATTTCGGGAACCGTGATCGTCACCGTCTTGCGGTGCATGTCGATCTTCGCGGTGTTGACTTCGATCTTCGGAATCTGCCCGCCCTCGATCGCCACATGCGGCGGTTGCAGGCTGCCGATACTGTCGACCCGCACCAGGCCGAGCGCCAAGGCCGCCGCCGCTACGGCGATGATGATGATCAGCAACAACAGGATGAAGC
>JANYCM010000084.1 GCA_025360285.1 Sphingomonadales bacterium | reverse complement strand
GGCCGCGGCGCGCGGCCATCAGGAGGTGATGATCGGCTATTCCGATTCGAACAAGGATGGCGGCTATCTCACTTCCAACTGGTCGCTGCACGAAGGCGCGCTGGCGCTGGCGGAGGTGTTCGCGGCCCGGCATTTGCAGATGCAGCTTTTCCACGGCCGGGGCGGCGCCGTCGGCCGCGGCGGTGGCCCGGCCTTTGCCGCGATCCGCGCGCAGCCGCAGGGCAGTGTGCAGGGCCGCATCCGCATCACCGAACAGGGCGAAGTGATCGCGTCGAAATATGGCACGCCGCAGGTCGCCGAAACCAGCCTGGAAACCATGGCGGCGGCGACCTTGCTCGCCAGCCTCGAACCACCCCGCCTCAGCGGTGCCGATTTCGCCCGCTTCCGCACCGCCATGGCGAGCATCAGCGATGCGGCCTGCCGGGACTATCGCAGCCTGGTTTATGACACGCCGGGCTTCAACGCCTTCTTTCGTGCCTGCACGCCGATCACCGAAATCGCCGAGCTGAAGATCGGTTCGCGCCCGGCCTCGCGCACCGCCGGTGACCGGATTGAGGATTTGCGCGCCATCCCCTGGGTGTTCAGCTGGGCGCAGGCACGCATCATGCTGCCGGGCTGGTATGGCACCGGCAGCGCGCTGGCGGATTTTCCCGACAAGCCGCTGCTCGCCGACATGGTCGCCGCCTGGCCCTTCCTCGCCGCGACGCTGTCGAACCTCGAAATGGTGCTGGCCAAATCGAACATGGACATTGCCCGCCGCTATGCCGGGCTGGTGCCCGATGCGGATTTGCGGGGTGCGATCTTCGGCCGCATCGAAGGCGGCTGGCACCGCACCCGCGACACGCTGCTGGCGCTGACCGGGCAAGCCGATCTGCTCGATGCCCAGCCGACGCTGGCGCGATCGGTGCGGCTGCGCCTGCCCTATATCGATCCGCTGAATGAATTGCAGATCGACTTGATCCGCCGGCGGCGGGCGGGTGAGGATGATGACCGGATCGCGGAGGGGATTCACCTGACGATCAACGGGATTGCGGCGGGGCTCAGGAACAGCGGGTAGTTAAACCCCTCTCCCGCAAGCGGGAGAGGTCGACTCGGCCTCTTGGCCGAGCGGGTGAGGGTGTTCTTCTTGCTTCGGCACGCGGGCACACCCTCACCCGGCGCGCTGGCGCGCGTCTCGCCTCTCCCGCAAGCGGGAGAGGAATTTCAGGCCCCCTGCCGCGCCTTCGCCGCCTTGAACCCCGGCCGTTCCTGCATCCGCGCCCAGAACGCCTGCAACCCCGGCCCCACCTCACCCAGATGTCCCAGCGTCTCGGCAAACTGCAACGCATAGGCGACCGAAATATCGGCCACGGTAAACCGCCCGGCGCACAGAAAGTCCCGGCCATCGGCCAGCGCATTTTCCGCCAGCACCGTCCGCGCCACAAACCAGCGGCGATAATCATTGGCCACCTGCGGCAACCGCCTTTCGGGCTTTTCCAGCATGGCGTAGCGAAACACCAGGGTCTGCGGAAAGGTCAATGTCGCCTCGCCGTGGTGCAGCCAGTTGAGCCAGGCGCCATAGTCCGGCTCATCCGGTGCCACGGCGAGCCTCGATGCCCCGCCGTGCTTCACCGCCAGATATTCGCAGATCGCGGCGCTTTCGGTCATCGCCGCGCTGCCATCCTCGAAATAGGGGATGGTGCCGAGCGGGTTGGTCGCCAGATAGTCGGGCGCCGCCCAGCGCGGCGGGAAGGGCAGGGTGACCAGGTCATAATCCAGCCGCAGTTCTTCCAGCGTCCACAGCACCCGGAACGATCGCGCATCACGGCAATGCCATAGTTTCACGCAATCCCCCCATTTGTCGCCGCGTTTGTCGCCCCGTTCATTGCCGCTTCACCCGGTCTCGGCAATGGCGAAATCACCAGCTTGTTACGCACAAGAACCGGATCAGACACGATGAAACAACAGTTGAAATGGACCGGCGGTGTTGCCCTGGGGGCTGTCGCCGGCATTGCCCTCGCGCTGGGGGTGAACGGCTTCACCGGCGCCGGCGGCGTCGCGGCGCAGATTCCGCCGATGGATACCAGCCCGCTCACCCGCGCCGTGCCGGGCGGGCCGGGGCAGGTGACCCTGTCCTATGCCCCGGTCGTCAAGGCCGCCGCTCCGGCCGTCGTCAACGTCTATACAGCGCGGGTCGATCGCAGCGGGCCGACGATGATGGACGATCCCTTCTTCCGGCAGTTCTTTGGTGGCGGTGCGCCGCAGCCGCGGGTGCAGCAATCGCTCGGTTCCGGCGTCATCGTCGGCGCCGATGGCCTGATCGTCACCAACAATCATGTCGTCGCCGGCGCCGACCAGATATTGGTGGCACTGGCCGACCGGCGCGAATATCCGGCGAAAGTGCTGTTCGCCGATGCCCGGCTCGACCTGGCGCTGCTGCGCGTCGATACCAAGGGGGCCAAGCTGCCGGTCATCCGTATGGGCGACAGCGACCGCGCCGAGGTTGGCGATGTGACGATCGCCATCGGCAACCCGTTCGGCGTCGGCCAGACGGTGACCACCGGGATCGTTTCGGCGATCGCCCGCACCGGTATCGGCATTTCGGACTGGCAATTCTTCATCCAGACCGATGCCGCCATCAACCCCGGCAATTCCGGCGGCGCGCTGCTGGATGGCCAGGGCCGGCTGATCGGCATCAACACCGCGATCTATTCGCGATCGGGCGGCTCCAACGGTATCGGCTTTGCCATCCCGTCGAAAATCGTACGGGTGTTTTTGAACGCCGCCGACAAGGGCAAGCTGGTCTCCGGCTGGATCGGCGTCGAAGGTGAGGCATTGACCGCCGAGAGCGCCCGGCAGATGGGCATGGACCGGCCCGGCGGGCTGCTGGTCACCAATGTGACGCCGGGGTCGCCAGGCGCGCGCGCCGGCATCCGCGCCGGCGATGTGCTGCGCAGTGTCGATGGCAAGGAAGTCGCCGATGGCGGGCAATTGCGCTATTCACTGGCCACCGAAAATGTCGGCAAGGCGCTCGATGTCGCGTTGATCCGCGCCGGCAAGGAACAGCGCGCCGCGGTGGTGCTGGCAGCGCCGCCCGAAACCCCGGCGCGGCAATTGACGCCGATTGGCGGGCAATCGATCCTGGCCGGGGTGACGGTCGCCAATCTGTCGCCGGCCTATGCCCAGGAACTGGGGGTCGGCCTGCCCGAACAGGGCGTGGTGGTGGTGGCAATCCAGGGCGCCGCCCCGGCGGCCCGGCTGGGGTTCCTGAAGCCCGGTGACCTGATCGAAAACTTCGGTGGCCAGCCGGTGAAAAGCGTCGCCGATGTGGTGGCGGCAGCGGCGCGCGGTGCGACCGGCATCCGCTTCACCCGCGGCGGCCAGAGCGTTGAGTGCGGCGTGACGGCGACGGGGCAATTTGGCTGCCGGAGCTAGCTTGTGATCCGCTGACGCGGATGCG